>JASJHC010000280.1:0-2911 GCA_033791245.1 Acidimicrobiia bacterium
GGCTGCAGGTCATGTTCCGTTCGCCCGCTACTGGATGCACAACGGGTTGCTGAATCTATCCGGTGAGAAGATGGCGAAGTCGACGGGGCACGTCATTGACCTTGTCGAGGGCATCGAGAAGTACACCCCGGGGGCGGTGCGCCTCTTCTATCTGCGTACTCATTACCGCAAGCCGGTCGAGTTCAGCGAGGAAGCGCTGGTCGACGCCAGGGCATCTCTTGACCGGATGTGGGCATTCCGACGCCGGGTGCCGGGTCCCGTCGAGGAGACACCGTTGGAGACGGCAATCGAGTCGTTCAAAGACGCCATGGGCAACGACCTTGACAACGCCGGGGCTCTCGCCGTGTTGTTTGAGGTGATTAGGGAAGGGAACCGCAGGCTCGACTCTGGCGAGGATGCGGGTCCGTTGGTTGCCGCCTATGACGAGATAATCGGTGTGCTGGCATTGGCTGAGCCGACCACCGCGCTCGATGACATCAGCGAGGGGATCCAATCGTTGGCATCAGGGCTGGGTATCGTCGGTGTTGCCGGCGAGGCGGCGATCGACGCCTTGATCGAGCTACGGGCAAAGGCACGGGCCGACAAGGATTGGGCAGTGGCCGACCAGATCCGGGAGGGGCTAACCGCCGCCGGGATCGTTTTGGAGGACACGTCTGATGGCGTCCGCTGGCATAGGGGATAGCCTCGAAGGCTTCCACGCCGTCCGCGCAGCTCTTGATGCAGGGCGGGTAACCACTATTCGAGTCGAGCAGTCGCGGCTGAAGCGCGATGACTATCGCAAACTCATTTATGACGCAACGGTCACCGGGGTGAAGGTGAAACGTGTCGATGATGTCCGTGACGACGCGGTGACGGCGGCCCCCCAGGGTGTGATCGCTAAGGCGCGCCCCATCCCGTTGGTGTCTCTCCAAGAGGCTGTAGAGGCAACAACTCCTCCGGCGCTGCTGATCCTCGACCATCTTGAGGATCCTCGCAACGTTGGCGCAATCGCTCGCTCGATGGTGGCGGCCGGTATCAGGTCGTTGGTTATCCCGGAGCGGCGCTCGGCTCCCCTCGGGCCGACGGCGTTCAAAGCGGCCGTCGGCGCATTCGAGCATCTGGTTGTTGCTGAGGTGAAGTCGACCGCCGATGCGATGCGGCGTCTCCGCAAAATGGGGGTGTGGCTCGTTGGCCTCGACGGAGGCGGCGACCGCTCGTTGTTCGACTGTGATCTTTTCACCGAACCGCTGGCCCTTGTCATCGGAGCCGAAGGTAAGGGGCTTACCCACCTTGCTTCTGAGCTCGTCGATATAACGGTGAGCATTCCCATCGACCAGAGGGTGGAGAGTCTCAATGCCTCTGTCGCCGCCTCGCTTGCATTGTTTGAAGTAAGCCGGATGAGGGGCACTAAACTCGGCAGCCCGCTGGCGTAGCTCAGCCTGGCAGAGCAGCTGATTTGTAATCAGCAGGTCATGGGTTCGAATCCCTTCGCCAGCTCAGCGGGAATCCCCTGTATTGCAGGGGATTCCGTCTATTGGGCACTAAGCCCGATCACCTCCAAACCATCCTTGGTCCGCGTGTGGTCCGCGAGAGCTTGGGCTCGCATGTCGTCAAGACCCACCGCCAGGGCCCGCATGTTGGACGGAAACAGGTGTCCGTAGCGGTCCATGGTTACCGAAATCGATGAATGTCCGAGGTGCGCCTGGGCGACCTTGGGGTGTGCATCCTGCGCAATTAGCAGAGAGGCGCACGTGTGGCGGAGGTCGTGGATTCGGAGGGTTCGGGGCAGACCGGCCCGCTCAACTGCTGGGCCCCAGATGCGCCGTCGGAAGTTGGAGCTGCGCAGCGGCTGTCCCTGGGGCGATGTGAACACAAGGGCCTCTGGATCGTCGTCCACCCTCCTGAGGAGGTGTTCTGCCAAGAGCTCTCGGAGGAAGTCGGGGATCACAACCATCCGACGGCTATGGGTCTTGGTGGAGCCGAAATAGAGTGTGCCCCTCACATCTGCGAGCGACTCGACTACCTCGATCTGCGAGCGGAGAAGTTGGCATCGTTTCCGACGGACTGCGGCTGCTTCGCCCCACCGGAGCCCACCGTAGGCGAGCAGATAGACCATCGTCCCATAAGGCCTCTGAATCGCAGCGGCAAGCCGCTCTACCTCTTCGGCTGAGAGGAACAGCATCTCGGGTATTGGTTGACGAGGCAGCTTCACTCCTGTCACTGGATTGGCGACCAGGAAGCCAGCCTCCACTGCCAGCCGCATCATGCTGTTGAGTACTTGCACTGCTTGGCGAATTGCAGAGGGCCCCAGTCCCGAGGTTTGAAGGTCGGTTACCCACTCCTCGACTGACATGCGGTCCACACGGCGTAGCTGATGCGAACCGAAGGCTGGCAGTACGTGAACGCGGAGGTTCGACTCGTAGCCGGCAAGCGTCTTTGGTTTGAGGTTGGTCTTGGTTCGCATCCATCGCTCGGACCACTCGGCAACGCTCGTTCTGGAGAGGTGGGGGTCCGTCCATTCACCTCGAAGCTTGTTGCTCTCGACCGTGACGGCGAACCGATCCGCATCGACCTTCTTGAGAAAGCTCTTGGCCCGTTCTCTCCCCGATGGATCCCGGTATCGGACCTGCCACGGTCGGGGTCGGTCTGATCTGTGCTGGATGTGTGCCAAAGTCGAACCTCCTTTGTCCCTCATTCAGAGCGTATCGGTCTTTGACCCGAAGCGGCGTTGTGGACGCACGCTTGCCGGCGGGTCCTCTATGGGACCGACCTCCCCAAGCCGTTCGGCAATCCACAGCTCGACGTCGCTCCGCCGGAAGCGGAGATACCGGCCGACGCGAAATCCGGGTGGGCCTTCGTGCCGGTATCTCCATGCATAGATGGTGGCGACGGGCACATTGAGATGGTTGGCGAGGTCATCCGCCGCGAGCAG
>JASJHC010000281.1:0-7100 GCA_033791245.1 Acidimicrobiia bacterium
GATTGTCGGACTTTGGACAATCGTTATCACCACAACACCCTGACCGGGTTCTTCAGCTTGTCGAACACGAAGGGTCTCCAATATGGATAGCAAACAACGAAGCCGGGTTCGGGTGGAGCCAGGCCAGCGCAAGATCAGGACCTACCTGGGTGGAGAACTGGTAGCGGCGACAACATCACCGCTTCTCGTCTGGGAAAAACCGTATTACCCGATGTATTACTTCCCGGCCGCGGATGTCCGTATGGACCTGCTGACCGAGACCGGAGAGACAAAGCGTTCGCCGAGCCGGGGTGACGCAACTCTGTTCACGGTCGCCACCGCGGCAGCGAAAGCCGAAGGCGCCGCCTACCGTCACCTTGACTCCCCAGTGGAAGAGCTGCGCGATCACGTTGCCTTCGACTGGAACGCCATGGACTCATGGTTTGAAGAGGACGAAGAGGTATACGTCCATGCCCGCGACCCTTACACCCGGGTAGACATCCTGCAGAGTTCCCGTCACATCGAAGTTGTCATCGACGGTGTGAAGGTGGCCGATTCGAATACCCCCCGCCTCTTGTTCGAGACGGGGATGCCGGTGCGCTATTACCTGCCGAAGACCGATGTGCGTATGGACTTGCTTGAGGCGACTGACCTGCATACCAAGTGCCCCTACAAAGGGACGGCGAGCTACTACGACGTGGTCATCGATGGGAACCGACACGAGAACGCCGTGTGGTGGTACCCATTTGCCGCGGAGGAAAGCCAGCGTGTTGCCGGACTGCTCTCGTTCTACAACGAGAAGCTCGACATCTATGTTGACGGCGACCTGGAAGAGCGCCCGAAGTCGCTGTTCTCCTAGCCCAACCTATCTAGCGCTAGCCGGCGTACTCCTCAACCATCGCCACGTACCGAGCCTTGTCGTCGTCGGACATCCAGGTGGCCAGGAACGAGTTCTTTGCAAGCTGGACGATCTGTTCCTTGTTGAAGTCGCACTCTTCGACGAGGGCGATCAGGTTCTCGTTGAGATACGCCTGCATGTACGAGGGGTCGTCGGAGTTGATCATGGCCCGCATACCCTTCTCGAGCATCGTCTTGATCTCATCACCGGTGAGGCTGCCCGTCACGTAGCGGTTGGATATCGGACAGACCGTCAGCGGGATTTCCCGGCGGACAATCTCAGCGATGAGGTTCTCGTCTTCGAGTGAATTGACACCATGATCGATCCGCTCGACACCGATCTCATCGAGGGCCTGCCAGATATGTTGAACAGCGTTGTCCTGGTTCACGTCGCAATGCATCGTGAGGCGGTAGCCTTCTTCACGGGCACGGCCATAGACCTCTTTGAACTTGACCGGCGGATGGCCACGTTCGTCGGAGTCGAGGCCGATTCCCATGATCCAATCCTTGTACGGCAGCGAGGCTTCGAGGGTCTCCATCGCTGACTCGGCAGGCATATCGCGCAAGAAGCACATGATGAGATTGGTCTTCAGCCCGAACTCTGCTTCGGCGTCGAGTTGGGCCCGGTGCAGGCCGTTGATGATGTTGGCAAACGGAACACCACGCGACGTGTGCGCCTGCGGATCGAAGAACGGCTCGGCGTAGACAATGTTCTGTGCTTTGGCGACCCGGAAGTAGGCCATCGCCAGGTCGTAGAAGTCGTCCTCCTCGATGAGGACGTTCATGCCGTCGTAATAGCCAACGAGGAACGACGTCAGGTCATGGAAGACGTAGCTGGCTTTGATTTCTTCAACGGTCTTATACGGAATTTCGATCCCGTTCCGATCGGACAGAGCGAATTTGAGTTCCGGTTCGAGGGTGCCTTCGATGTGAAGGTGTAGCTCTGCCTTGGGCAGGCCTTCGATGAACGTTCGCATCTCACTCACAGCTGATCTCCTTCGTGATGACCCCACGGTGCGGGATTTCCGACAATCTTTCACAGTATTCCACTCGACGAAAACCGCCGCCAATTGGATCGCGGCGACTGGCAAAGTGCGGCTTTTCAGTCCGTAGGGAGGCGTCGCCTAGTATCTCTGGTGACAACCGGGAGGGATGCCCTGGTCCTGATTCCCCGGTGCGATAAGAAGGGAATTTCAATGCAACGACGGAGCAGAGGCTGGGTTTTTGCAGCCATGCTGATGGCATTCGCGCTGATCGCCGGTTCCTGCGGTGGCAGTGATGAAGTCGAAGGCGAAGGGTTCACCTTCGGGTTGATTCTTGTCGGCCCCAGCAACGACCGTGGCTGGAGTCAAGCTCACTACGAGGCCGGCCAATATGTTGAGGAGCAGACCGGCGCAACGATGATCTTCCTGGACAAGGTCAACGTTGCTGACCTTCCTGACAAGGGAGTCGACCAGGTTGCCCAAGACATGATCGACCAAGGGGCGCAGATGATCTTCGCCACCTCGGACGATATGAAGGACGGCATTCTGTTGGCGGCCGAGACCAACCCGGATATCCCGATGGTCTGGGCCTCCGGTGACAGTGCCTGGGAAGAGGGCGAGGCCTTCGTTGGTCTGGAGAATCTGGGCAACGTGATGACTCGTCTCGAGTTCGGCAAGATGATTGCTGGTTGCTCAGCTGCGCTAACAACTCAAACAGGTTCGATCGGATACCTTGGACCATTGATCAACGCCGAGACTCGTCGGTTTGTGAACTCTGCGTATCTCGGTGCCCAGTACTGCTGGGAGGAGTACCGCGGCGAGACCACACCGCTCAACTTCGAGGTTGTTTGGATTGGTTTCTGGTTCAACATTCCTGGGGTCACTTTGGATCCGACACAGGTTGCCAACGGGTTCTTCGATGGTGGGGCTGATGTCGTCATTTCCGGTACTGATACCACCGAGGGTCTAGTGGTTGCCGGACAGCGTGCGGCCGCCGGTGAGCAGGTATGGAACGTCGCATACGACTTCGAGGGAGCTTGCGAAGAAGCCCCCGATGTGTGCCTGGGTGTTCCCTACTTCAACTGGGTACCGTCCTACATGCAGTTAGTCAGCGATGCGATCGAGGGTGACTTTGAGGCAACCTTCGATTGGGTCGAGCCGAACTGGGATGACCTGAACGATAAGACCGACGGTGGTGTCGGTTGGGTCACGGGGCCAGGTATGTCTGAAGACAATGCCGAGCAGCTCGACGAGTTCATTGCCGGCCTCGCCGGTGGCGACATCGAGTTGTTCGTTGGGCCACTCAACTATCAAGACGGCAGCGAGTATCTCGCCGATGGCGAGAAGGTGACAGACAACAAGCTCTGGTACACCAAGCAGCTACTCGAGGGGATTGCCGGGGCGAGCAACCCGTAAAACGAGTGGCGAATACTCAGCGAAGGGGGAGGGGAATAGTGTTCCTCCCCCTTCGTTTTGTGTACTGCCGCAAATGCGGTTCCTGCGGTACTGCCAAAGGACTCGGCTTTGCTTGGGCAGCTCACTCCCGAGTCTTCGTGCAGTTCCGGCGGTACTGCCAAAGAACTCGGCTTCAGCCGAGTTCTCCTCATCTAGTGTGGCGCTGACCCATGAGCCTTGAACTCCGTGACATCCACAAGCACTTTGGCCCCGTTCGTGCCAACGACGGGATCTCGCTGACGATTGAGGGCGGCACCCTGCACGGCCTGCTTGGCGAAAACGGCGCAGGCAAATCCACGCTGATGAAGATCCTGTCCGGCTTCTACGCCCCCGATGATGGCGAGATACTTCTTGATGGGGAGCCGATTCGTCCCTCGTCTCCCCGTGACGCGATTGCTCATGGCATCGGGATGTTGCACCAAGACCCTCTGGTATTCCTCCCGTTCACCGTCCTCGACAATCTGCTGCTTGCCAGCCCAGGTGGCACCCGCCTCGATCGCCGCACCGCCCGCAAAGAGCTGGCCGAGATGTGCGAGCGGTTTGGGTTCACCCTCGACCCTTCCTCTCTGGTCCGTTCTTTGACCGTCGGAGAACGGCAGCAGCTGGAGATCGTGCGTCTGTTGTGGCTGGGGGCGCGAGTGCTCATCCTTGACGAGCCAACGACTGGAATCTCAGCACCGCAGCGTGTGAAGCTCTTTGAGACGTTGCGGTTGCTGGCTGCCGACGGGATGAGCGTCATCTTTGTATCGCACAAGTTGGAAGAGGTTGATGAGCTGTGCGAGCGGGTGACGGTAATGCGCCAAGGGCAGGTTGTCGGCCACGCTGAAATGCCGATTCCCGCGGAGCGCCTTGTAGAGATGATGTTTGGGTCCGCTATCGAAGTCGAGGGGCGTGTCCCCATCGAGCTTGGTGAGACGATGCTGCGAACCAAGGGCCTCACAGTCAACGAAAGGCTGTTGTCGCTGGAGAACCTCGATCTTGATGTCCGCGCCGGCGAAGTCGTCGGTCTCGCCGGTTTGGAAGGCAGTGGGCAGCAGACGCTACTGCGGGCGTGTTCCGGTCTGCGGAGCGCGGATGGCGGGTCCATTGTGTTGGACGGGATAGATCTCACGGCCAAGGACTATGCAGGCCGCCTTGCCGATGGTGTTCAGTTCCTCCCCGCTGGTCGACTCGAAGAGGGCCTGATCACCGGCCTGACTCTTACAGAACATCTTGTGCTCGGCGATCCGGACACTCCGTTCTTCGTGGACTGGGACGGTGCTGAAGGCACCGCAGCTGAAACCATTTCTGCCAACTACATCACGGCCCGGCCCGATTCCACTGCTGATGAACTGTCGGGCGGCAACCAACAGCGACTGCTACTCGCAATGCTACGGCCCGGGCTGCGGCTCCTGTTGATGGAGCACCCAACCCGTGGCCTAGATATCGAATCCGCCAACTGGGTCTGGGGTCAACTCTTGGCTCGCCGGGTCGATGGAACGGCGATCATGTTTGCGTCGGCCGACCTTGACGAGCTGCTTCGCTACAGCAATCGGATCCTGGTCTTTTTTGCCGGGCGGGTCATCGCTGAACTGGACGCAGACCGCACAGATATTGAGGAGCTCGGCTTCCTGATCGGCGGCAAGGTGAGGGACGCTCAATGATCCAGATGCGATCCCTCTTGCGAACGCTCATGCCGGTGCTGGGTGCGCTTGGTGTTGCAGTGCTGCTCATTCTTCTCGTTGGAGAATCTCCGTTCGAGGCCCTGTGGGCGATCGTCGATGGTGGGACGGGGAACATATCGCGGCTGGGAGACTCGCTGACCGCCTGGGCAACGTTGTCGCTGGCTGCCGCTGGTCTGGCGATCACGTTTACGGCCGGGTTGTGGAATATCGGCGTGGAGGGTCAAGTCATCGCCGGTGCCATCGCGGCATCGTATGTCGCCAGAGAAATCTCGGCACCGACGCCGGTCATGATCGTTCTCACTCTGCTGGCCGGCTTTGTTGGCGGTGCCGTCTGGGCACTCCTCGCCGGCTTGCTGAAGGTGAAGGGGAGAGTCAACGAAATCTTCGGTGGGTTGGGTCTGACGTTTGTCGCCATCAGTCTGTCGACTTACCTGATCATTGGGCCTTGGCAGCGTGAAGGCGTTGCCTCGACCTCTGGTACTGATCCTTTCCCCAAGGAAGCCTGGCTTCCCACACTGGGAGATCTTCGTGTCTCTGCGGTTTCGATCGTCGTTGCAGTGTTGGCGCTGATCGTTGTTTACGTCTTGCTGCGAGGGACCCGGTTTGGGCTGCGGTTGCGGGCCGTCGGGCAGAACCTGCAGAGCTCGGCCCTGTTCGGTGTCGCCAATACACGCTATCTGCTGATGGCGTTCATGCTGGGTGGCGGCCTGGCCGGTGTGGCTGGTGCCATTCGGGTCACCGGGTTCTATCACAAGCTGGTTTCTGGGCCGGGTGGCGGGCACGGCTACCTCGGGATCCTGATCATCTTGTTGGCTGCCTACAAGGCGAAATGGATCGCTCCCATCGCCTTCTTCTTTGCTGTTGTGGCGGTAGGTGCCTCACAGTTGCCGCTCCGATTGCAGATTGATGCATCACTCGGCGGAATCGTCCGCAGTGTCTTGGTTCTGTTCGTCCTCCTTGCAGGTGGTTGGCGGGCGCGGCGGGCGGCCACCCGGGGACGAGAATCAGTTGAGGAGGTGACGGCATGAACGAGCTGAACTCGCTCATTGCCGCGGCCGCTCCGCTTGTTTTTGCTGTGGTCGGGGAGACGATTACTGAAAAGGCCGGGATCATCAACCTGTCGTTGGAGGGCAGTCTCATGCTGTCGGCCATGACCGGGTTTGCGGTCTCCTACGAAACCAACAGCCTCATCCTTGGTTTCCTGGCAGCCGCCCTCGTGAGCAGCCTCGTGGCCCTCTTGGTGGCGTACTCGAGTATTGCTCTCAAGCTCAACCAGGTCGCAGTCGGTTTCGTTCTCTTCCAGTTGTGTGTCGACCTCAGCACATTCCTCGGCAATTCGTACGTGAGAATTCCGGGGCCGTCGGTGGGAGCACTTCCGATTCCGCTGCTTGAAGACATCCCCATCCTGGGCCGGCTTCTGTTCGATCACAACCTTGTCGTGTACGCCAGCTTCTTCACAGTCGCCGCCGCCTACTACTTCATCTTCCGAACCCGACAGGGTCTCAATCTGCAAGGGATCGGCGAGCGCCCCGAAGCTGCCCATGCCAGAGGAGTACCGGTCAACCGGCTCCGCTACATGTATGCAGCCTTGGGTGGTTCTCTGGTCGGCATCGCCGGTGCGTCCTATTCACTGGCTGTGAAGCTCGGTTGGTCGTTCCAGCACACCCGCAACCTGGGGTGGATTGCCTTGGCCATCGTGATCTTTGGCGGCTGGCAGCCGGTACGGGCCGCAGCTGGGGCCTACTTGTTTGCTGGTCTGCTCACCCTGGCGCAACTGCTGCAGGAACCCCTCCCAGGTATCGCCCAGGTGTTACCAACCATCCCGTTCCCTCTAATGATTCTGACCCTCGTCATTGTCTACAGCGACTGGCTGCGCCGACTCACCGACCGTTTCCCGGCTCTTCGCTCAATCCTGGCGAGCGAGCCCCCAACGGCGATTGGCACAGTCTTCGAACCCGAATAGTCGCAGTGCCCGCGTGCCCGCACGGCACGAGAGCGCCCTGCGGGCACGTTGCGAGTTTCCGCAAAGCGGAAACTCGGGCTCGTGGGGCTTGTCGGGGTGGTTAGGGGCGATGTTCGGAGACGTAGGCGTCGAGTTCTGCGACGAGCGTCAGCTTGTCCG
>JASJHC010000282.1:0-2860 GCA_033791245.1 Acidimicrobiia bacterium
CGTCGATAGCGATGGTGTAGGTCACTCCGATTTCCTCAACAAAGGCCGTGGCGCTCTCCGCATCGTCCTTCACCGCGACGCCCACAAAGAGCACCTCTGGGTGGCGCTGCGCCGCGGTGTTGATTGCCGGCATTTCGGCACGACAAGGAGCGCACCAGCTTGCCCATAGATTCAGAAATACGGGTCGGTCGTCCGACGCAACATGAGCAGCAAGGTCGAATACCTCGCCGTCGAGGGTTTGCAGGCTGAACGTTGGAGCCGTTTCGTCAATCGCAGGGACATTCGGGTCCGCAGCAGTTAGGTCGCCGAGATCTGGGAAGGTGGTATCGCTCGAAGAGCCGCCACGAGATCCGATGACGACTGTGACCGCTATCGCCGCCACAAAGACGCCGACCAGGATGATCCAGGTGGTCAGCTCGGAGGTCCGCCGCGGCTTTTGGTCAGGTTCCATGACGCGAGATTAGCTGTGCAGCCGATCTGTGAATTTGTCAATGGAGTGTATCGAGTGCCTGCGCCAGATCGGCAAGGAGGTCTTCAGTGTCCTCGCAGCCAACCGCAAGCCGGATCAGATTGTCGCTGATACCTGCCTCCTCGCGGTCCTGCGGCTTCATGCCGGCGTGGGTCATTGAAGCCGGGTGCTCGATGAGAGTCTCCACACCACCGAGCGAGACCGCCAGCGTGGCCAACTTGACTGCTTCCATGATGCGCCGCCCTCCCTCGAGGCCACGCTTGACGCCGAAACACAGAATCGCACCGGGTCCTGCCATTTGACGCTCCGCTAGCTCTCGCTGCGGGTAATCCGGCGATCCGGGGTAGCGAACCCACTCGACCAGGGGGTGCTGGCTGAGAAACTCGGCAATAGCAATGGCGCTGGTTTGAGCTTGGCGAACACGGAGCCCAAGCGTGCGCAACCCACGGTGTACGAGCCACGCTTGGTGCGGATCGATGCAGCCACCATGGTGGTTGAGGGCATTACGGAGACGGGCCTGTTGCTCCTTCGATGAGGTGACGATGATGCCGGCGACAACATCAGCGTGGCCGTTGATGAACTTCGTCATGCTGTGCACAACGATGTCGGCACCGAGGTCGAGCGGGCGTTGCAGGAGGGGAGTGGCAAATGTGTTGTCGACCACGAAGAGGAGCCCGTGTTCCTGGGCGATTGCCGCACAAGCTGCGATATCGGTCAGCCGAATGGTTGGGTTCTCCGGTGTCTCTATGTAGAGCATCGTCGTTGCTGGCCGGAGCGCGGCCCGGATGTTGTCCGGGTTCGAGGTGTCGACGAATGTGGACTCGACACCAAAACGGCTGAAGTGCTTCTCGACGACAACACGAGAGGGGCCGTAGACCGAGTCGGTTCCCACCATGTGAGCGCCTGCCTCGAGGTAGGCAAAGAAGACATTTGATATCGCGGCCATGCCGGATGAGGTCGCCAGCGCACCATGGCCGTGTTCCAGCGCGGTAACTGCTTCTTCGAGGGCGGCGACTGTTGGGTTGCCCATTCGGGTGTAGATGTAGCCGTCTTCTGTTCCGGCGAATCGATTGGCGCCCTGATCCACGCTGCTGAAAGCGAAGGTTGAGGTTTGGTAGATCGGCACCGAAACCGCACCGAATAGCGGATCAGGTTCGGTTCCGGCGTGGACCGCTTCGGTGTCGAATCCTTGGTGCTTCATGGTGATCTCCTGGTCGCTTGGTGTTCTCTATCCGGTCTACCTGGGACACAACGGATCATCTAGGGCCGATGGGCATCTTGCGGGCCATGTGATTCATTACTTCCTCGGGACGAAATTTCTCGATACCGTGTCACCCAGGGGCGTCGCCGGTGACGTCTTATGGGTGTAATGACTGACGAAGAGATTTACCGCAAGTACTCCGACGATCTGGTGCGATTCGCTACCGGGTTGGTCGGCCCGTTTGATGCCCAAGATGTGGTGACGGACGCTTGCCTGCGGTCGTTCCGAGCAAAGGACTGGCCACAGGTTGGCAATCCTCGGGCGTATCTCTATCGATCGGTCCTCAACCATGCCCGTTCGCACCATCGCAGCACGCTGCGTCGACGGTTGCGGGAGATGAAATCTGCATCTCCCGCGATCCAATGGCCGCATGAGGTCGATGTCGATGTGTTGGCTGCCGTCGATCGGTTGAGTGTGCAACAGCGCGCTGCGGTCGTTCTCACCTACTGGGAAGACCTCAGCGTTGCCGAGGTGGCGCTACGACTCAAGATCTCAGAAGGATCTGTGAAGCGTCATCTGGCCAGGGCACGCTCACGACTCAGGGAGACTCTCGATGAGTGATCACGACCAGACGGATCGCTTCGATCCGCGCGTTCGGGAACTGACTTACCGGCTGATGGAAATGGCGCCGGATGCGCCACCATTCCCGGAGGAGGCCACCACCATGAAGGTTCCCGAAACCAAACAAAGACAACCCATGGTTGTGTGGGCAGCCGCCGTTGCAGCAGTGGTGCTGCTGGTCGGTCTGCCCCTGTTCCTGTTCCGTGGTGGGGACGGGGCGACGGATCCTGCTACCACCATCGCCGCACCAGATACGACTACGACGACCCAGCCGGGTGAGCCGACGACAACGGTGCCCGGGACGACGCAACCAGGTGGGGATATCGAATACATCGTTGAGAGCCGGGTATACCTATTCTCCGAATCCCAGGTGAGTTCACTTGTCGATCCGGCACTGGTCGCGGTCACGATTCCGAGCGCGCATGTCGCGATCGGCGCGGACGCAGAACAGGTTGAGAGAGATCGAAACGATCCTTCTCAGGTTGTGGTCACCGCATTGGATGCTCTGTTCAATCCACGCGAGCTGCCGAGTGGCTATTCGTCATCGGTGCCCGAACTCGATTCATGGG
>JASJHC010000283.1:0-3143 GCA_033791245.1 Acidimicrobiia bacterium
ACCGACGTCATCTTCGCCAACATCCACGATAAGGACCAAACACCAGAAATCGGTGCGGTCGTACGATTGAGCATAGACTGTAAGGCTACGGTGAACATTGGCGACTACTCCCATGGCGGGAAGACGCGAGGCGACAACAAGACAAATGACCACGACATGGGATGCAATGAGAAGTACACCCCATTCGGTATCGTGAACAACGAGGATACCTGAGAATTGCATCTGGCCTTCGGCAACTCCGTAAAGACCAGGCTGGAGTGTGCGAAGAGCATCACCTGGAACGGTATCCACCCGATCGTGGAAATAAGTCGCCAGGTCTATGACAAAGGTGTTTCCCTCTCCAAAGCGGAAATCGCCCAAGGTCAACCCTCTGGTCCTCACCGCTTTGCGCGAACGACGTGCACTAGCCCGTTGCGCGTGATCTCGAAATATTCCAAGAAGCCGATACCACGCAGCGTTTCGAGGGCGCGGCGGATCGTCTTCTTTGCCTCGCGCAACCGCTCATTGCGCTTTGCCTGCAGCACCCCTTCATCGAGTTTGTCGCCGTCGGGCACCGCCAGTGCCAGCCCCGCCCCTGCCGCAAGCGTTGAGACCTTGTGATCGAACGGCTCCCGATGGGACGAAAAGAAGCTATGTAGCCAAGTTGCAACACCGTCTGGTAGAGCTAGGCGTATGTCCCAGTCGACGCGGCTATACAATTTGTCGAACAGGAACAGTAACTGATCGTCTTTGTCGAAAACTTGCACTTTCCAAGGACCATCGCCGTTCTTGCTGTACTCGTATTTCACTATGAGCTTCGTGCTCACACCCTTGTCGAATCGTTGGCTGTAGACCTCGATGCCGCTCGTGGTGAGTCGCCGGATGGTAGTCAGAAGGCGGGTGTAGCTCGCGCCTTTGATGGGCCAACGGATCGCTTTGAGGAAGCTGTACGGGGTGAAAGACACCCACTCCGAGCAACCCTCCTTGGCCAGGTGTACCAACTGCATCCACACCGTCTCGTCGTCCTGCCGCAGTTCTTCGCCGATGTAAACAACCTCGCCGCCGCCGATGACGGGAACCACCAACGGTGCACTCGCCCTGTAGACTTTCCGAGGGTCTCGACGGTTCTTCGCCGCAAACACCGCGCAGCGCACTAACTCGTTTGGGATGCCGCGGTCTCTTTCCGGCCAGAGTGCCAACTGACCGGAGGCATGGAGCGCGGCCAGTTCGGCACGCTTCTTTGCCGCCGACTGCGCCGCAGCCGTGGTGGAGAGTCGCTGCAGACGCTTTTCTAGGCTTTCGTTTGACATGGTGGTCAGTGGATGAGTTAGTGCCTGATTGGCCAGGCGGTAAGCAGGGTCAAACTCCGATTTTTCTTCGGGACCAGAGAGATACAACAGCTTCTTGCAAAATTAGAGTAGACGATGAGCAGCAAACTGTCAATTTTTCGTATAGAATACTCCTAAAATGCACAGTTACCGTTTTATTGGCAAAAAGAGAGCGGGTTCTGCCAAGTTGGTGACAGAAAGCGCAGAAGGGGTGGAGACGTTCGCACCGGACGGACAGACGACTACTTGAGAAGAGGAAAAGACTATGTCGATGAAGGGCGTGACCCTCGATCAACTCGCGCAGTTGGTGGAGCGGGCAGAGCGGCTTAGGCGCTTGATTCACCAAACGGCCTTGGATGAACGACCACAGGAATCTCCCCCGATCCGGTTCGGTTTGAAGGATGCATCGGAACTGATCGGGCGGTCGCCTACAGCGATCCGTGATGCCGAGACGAGCGGCAAACTCCCAGCCCCAGAGCTTGGGAAAAACAACCGGCGCCTCGGTTTTACGTTGGATGCAGTCAACGCAGCCAGGGATCACTTCGGGACCCGCATGGGCCGTCGGTCTGGAGACGAACCCGTGTGCCTCGCAGTCTCGAACTTCAAGGGTGGGTCATCCAAGACAACCACTGCGGTGCACTTAGCACAGTATCTCGCAATCCATGGTCTCCGGGTGCTGCTGGTTGATGCCGACTCCCAGGGCAGCGCCACTCAGACCTTCGGCTACATCCCCGATGATGAAATCCAACTGGAAGCGTCAATGTACCCGTTTCTGGTGGGTAACGAGAAAGACCTCCGGTATGCCGTACGGCCGACGAAATGGAGCGGGTTGTTCCTGATTCCCGCGTCCCTCGACCTGTATGGTGCGGAATACTCTCTGGCGAGAGCAATCACCGAAGACAATCGCGTCCTTAACCGCCTGAGAAGTGGCATCGCTGGAATCAAGGACGATTATGATGTTGTCATCATTGACCCTCCTCCAGCGCTGGGGATGATCTCCCTCAGCGTGATGCGGGCCGCCGATGCGCTGCTAATCACGATGCCGGTCGGGGCCTACGACCTGTTCTCGACCATTTCGTACCTGAACATGGCACACCAGGTGCTGGAGTCAATTACTGATATGCTGGGGCCGACCGAGTACAAATTCTTGCGGCTTCTGATCACCCGATTGGACGAGTCCAGCGAAGTCCAGTCCGCAATGACCGAGCTGATCCCGGAGCACCTAGGGTCCTTTGTCCTACCGGTCGCAGTGAAGAAGACCGCCGGACTGGACCGTGCGGGCATGAAGGGACGGTCGTTATATGAGGCTGGCCCCGAGGACATTCCGCGACAAACGCTCAAGCGGGGCATTGCGAGCTTCAACAAAGCGAATGAGGAGATTCTCCGGCTTATCCGGCGTTGTTGGCCAAGTCACATGGAATCTCTTCGGGCCGAGGGTATTCTGTAAGGAGGCATCATGCGCACCAGATCTGCTAAGACGAACCGCTTCTTGGCGAGTTTAACCGAAAAGGCGGCTCACCTGGATTCCAAGGCCGAAGATTCGGCGGTAGAACAACAGGTTCAGCCTGATACCGGAGATCTTCCGCAAGCAAAAGGGTTGGGGCAAAGGATGGCTGTACTTGATGATGCTTTCAGTGGCCGGAAGGCGGTTGTGCATTACAACACGGACAATGTGCGGATCGACCCGGACCGGTGCCGTCCGTGGCAGTTCCACGACCGTAACCTTGGCTGCTTGAACGAGATGTCCTGTGCCGATCTCATCAAGGGGTTCAATGAGGCCGGACGGCAGACCACCCCAGGATTAGTACGGCCACTACGTGACGACCCGCAAGGCAT
>JASJHC010000284.1:0-7726 GCA_033791245.1 Acidimicrobiia bacterium
CCCGATCGGGAGTAGAACCTCGACGGTTGCATTGTCGCCGACGACGTTCTGGACGACATCACCCAAGATGGTGGTGGTGGCCACAACAGTGAGCGAGTCGCCTGCGTCGTCGTTGTCTGAGCCGCCGCAGGCGGCGGCTAGTAAGGCAATAGTGACGATGGCGATGGCGGGACGACGCAACAATATTCCTATTTGGCGACCCATACTGAGAACTACTATCATTAGATATTGAGAATCATAATCAGAAAGCTCACCCATGCCAATCCAGAGTCTTGACCGCGACGTTGAAAAGCGGCTCAGCGATCGTGAGGTTCGCTACACCAGGGGGCGTCGTGCCGTCGTCGCCGCACTCAAAGGAGCCGACGGGCCGATGTCGCCGGCGGAGCTTCACGAAACGATCGGCCCTGATGTGCCGCTCTCTTCTCTGTACCGGACCCTGACGGTTCTCGAAGAGACCGGTGTCATCATGCCCCACTTCGGCATCCGTGGCATCACTCGGTACGAGTTGGCGGAATGGTTGACCGGCCATCACCATCATCTTGTCTGTGTCGTGTGCGGCACCGTCGATGACATCGACGTTCCCCAGCGTTACGAGGAGGAAGTGAGACGCCTCGTCGACAAGATCGCCGCGACGGCCTCTTTTGTCCCGTCTGGCCACGTGCTCGAGATCGAAGGGCGCTGTTCGCGATGCCAATGACCCAAATCGCGGTACGTGGCGAGAATGTCGTCCTCGGATATGGAGCCACCGTGGCTGTCACCGAAAGCTCGTTCACCATTCCTCGGGGCAGCGTCACCGCCGTTATAGGCCCCAATGGATCGGGCAAGTCGACGCTGCTCAATGCGATTGCCGGTTTGCGTGACCCCCTTGCCGGAAAGCTGGACGTTCCAGCCCGCAGCAATGGGACACACCGCATCGCCTACGTCCTGCAGACCACCAAGGTGAACGACGCCCTCCCCATCACCGTTGGTGAGGTCGTTGCCATGGCTCGTTACGCCACACTCGGTTTCTACAAGCGGCTCGACCAGGACGATCGTGCCGCCGTCGCCGAGGCGATGGAGCGCACCGGGATCAATTCGATAGCCGGCAAGCATCTCCACGAGCTGTCGGGAGGTCAGCGGCAACGGGTCTTCGTCGCCCAAGGCCTTGCCCAGGACCATGACATCCTGATGCTCGACGAGCCTCTCACCGGGATTGACCTGCCGACCGCCCAGGCGATCGATGCTGTCATCCACGACGAGAGAACCCGTGGCTGTACCGTGATCATGACAACCCATGATCTCTCCGAGGCCGGTGTTGCGGACCATGTTGTGCTGTTGTCAGGCAGAGTTATTGCTTCGGGGACGCCGGACGAGGTTCTTACGGGCGAGCACCTGAGCACCGCATACGGCCCCTCGATGCTTCATGTTGGCGACCGCAACATCTTCATCGACGACCCGGCCCATATCCCAGTCCCCGGGCGCCACTCACATGGACAAAGGGTCATCCACACCGACGCGCTGCCGAGTGAGGTCCATCATGACGATGTGTAGGATCGCCTCATGAAACTGAGTATCGAATACTGCGCTGTTTGAGGCTATAGAGACCGTGCCGTGAGCATGGCAAGCAAAATCCTTGAAGAGTTTGAGCACAAGATTGAGGATTTCACGCTGATCCCTTCACGGGGTGGCGTGTTCGAAGTCATCGTTGGCGACGACCTGGTCTACTCAAAGAAGGAGACCGGGCGCCATACCGACTATGACGAGGTTGGACCAACGGTGCGGGCACTGTTCGTCTGAGCGGCGTGTCAGGAACTACCCCTGGAATCTTGGTAGATGGCCAAAGGCAACTAATCTCCCGTTCCTAATGAAGAACGGGACAAGCAGAGCCGTCCTCGTTCGGGACCTTTTCCGGACCGACGGCCCATTTCATACGGTTGCAGAAGACTTCCTCGTCCAAAGATGTGGGTTCTGCCATCACCCCGTGGATGCTGGTGCCCGATTCACCGCGGACGGGTTCTGGTGCTCGGAATGCGCAACGGCGATCGCAGCCGGCGCCGCTTCGTAACCTTCAGTCCAGCCAGAGCGGTTGGCTCTTGTCCGCTGCAACCAACTTGGCGGCAACGTACGTCGCGATCACGTCTGTCTGGCGCAACTCATCGGGGGTAGCGAGGACTGGGTCTCGATCGACGACGATGAAATCGGCTGGGCTTCCTACCGCCAGCGGCTCGGGCTCTTCGAGGGCGAATGCTGCTCCTGATGTATACATCGCCAGGGCCCGTTCCGCGCTGATTGACTGGCTTGGCACCATGCCGGACCTGTCTTGGGCGAGAGCCATGCCTGCCCATGGATCTGGTGCCTCGACCGGAGAGTCCGAACTCCCCGCCAACACCACTCCTGCCGCCTCGAGCGCCGCAAAGGCATAGGTTCTTCGTAAGCGGTCGGCGCCAAGGCGATTCTCGAGCCAACTTGCCTCCGACCCCAGGAATGGTGGTTGCACCACCGCGATCGCCCCACAAGCGCCAAGTCTGGTGATGTCCGCTGCGGTCAGCACCGAAGCGTGTTCGATACGCAACTTGGCCGGGTTGGCGCCGCTGGCAATGAGCTGCTCGAACATGTCGATAACCGCACCGCATGCTGAGTCTCCGATGGCATGGATGGCGGCGCCGCCACCGAGTGCCAGGCTGGCCTCGGTGATGACCTTGTCCAGATCGGTGAGCCGCATCGTCCCGGTTGTATCGACGTCGATGAAGCGATCATGCATCGCTGCGGTATGGCCACCGAAGCTGCCATCACCGAACCTCTTGATGCCAAGCCAGCGGAGCAGCCCAGGAGCGGTGTCGATCTGCCTCTTCGTAGCGGCCACGGTTTCCGGGTTTTCCTCGATGACGTACGCACCAACCCTGATCGGTATGCGGTCGGCAGCGGCGATGGCGATTTCGACCTCGTTCCCCAAGCTGGCCCACGCCCCCGCTCCGGTTCGGAGGATCGCCCCCACGGAGGTCAGGCCCACTGCGGCGAGTCGATCCAGCGCACTGAGCAGCTCATCGACGCTGACCTGGTTGCCGCCACCGAGTCTTTCGGCAACCAACTCAATGGCAGTCTCACGGAGCACCCCGGTCGGAGTGCCGTCCTGCCGTCTGTCTATAACGCCACCGGTCGGGTCTGGAGTTGTGGAATCGATGCCGGCAACCGCCAACGCTGCACCGTTGGCAATCGCGACGTGCCCGCAGTACCGGTGGGCGAGAACCGGCCGGTCGGACACGGCACGGTCGAGAACGTCACGGTCTGGAAGCCGCCGCTCCGCCAGGGTCTCCTCGTTGAGCCGCATACCGAGAATGGGGGTTTTGGACTTGGCACGGTGCGCCGTCGCCTGCAGACGCACACCGATATCGTCGAAGTCTGTGGCCACGGCCAGCGTGGTGCCACGAAGTGCGGCGGCGTAGGCAACCGGGTGCAGATGGGCGTCGCGCAAACCCGGCATGAGCACCGCATCGGGGTAGGGGGTTTCGGCTGCGTGCCCGCTGAGATTCGAACGGCTTCCGACTGCTATCACCCGTCCGTGTTCGACGAGGATGGCATCGCCGGGGATTCCACCTGCCGTCCTAACCGCCGCTGCCGAGAACAAATGAAGGGTCATAGCGCCTTCAACACTAGGTGAAGACGTGTGGCGGCAGGATTGGCTCGACCATCGCCCGCAGCTTCTCGTGAAGGTGGGGGTTGGCGGCCACAATATGGCGGACCCCTGGTCTGGCCGGCCCCCCGATGGCATCGGTGACGATCCCTCCAGCTTCTGTTACCAGCAATACCCCTGCAGCCATATCCCACGCACCAAGATTGCACTCCCAGTATCCGTCGAATCTGCCGGCAGCTAGCCAAGCAAAGTCGAGGGCGGCCGAACCGAGGCGACGTACTCCGTTCACTTGCTCCAGGACGGTGCCAACCACCGAGGCATAGGCCGCGCCGTGCTCATCATGGTCGTACGGGAACCCGGTGACCATTACGGACTTGTGAAGCTCCGACACGGCGGAGACCTCCATCGGGTCACCGTTGTAGGTTGCGCCGTTGCCCAGTACTGCGGCGAAGATATCGTCGCGGATCGGATCATGAATCACGCCGACCAGCGGTGTGTCGCCATCGTAGAGAGCGACCGACACGCCAACATGGGGAATGCCATGGACGAAGTTCACCGTGCCGTCCAAAGGATCGATTATCCAGCGGCGTCCCGTGGATTTGCGTTCGCTGCCCTCTTCGCCGAGCAGACCGTCATCCGGACGGTGAGTGGTCAACAGGTCGACGATCGCCTTCTCGGCCGCCCGGTCGATCTCGGTTACCGGATCAAGTCGGCCCTTCTGTTCTACGACTTTGTGCACGCCGAAACCGTTGCGGACAATCTCCGCACCCTCGGCTGCGGCCGCGATTGCAAGTTCAAGGTCACTCATGCGCTTCAGACTACGGCAACGTTCCCGCATCGAGTTCGGCTAGCGACGCTCCCCCGAGTTCTGCGAAGCAGAAGTCGCAAGGAACTCACGAAGTGAGTTCCCGGCTACTCTCCGTGATTCGATGATTCCCTACACCGCTGCCATCGCTGGCGCCCTACTGATGTGGCTGGCCTTTCCGCCATTCGATATCGGCTTGCTGGCATTCGTTGCCCCCGCGCCATTGCTGTGGGGTCTGCGCCGGGTTGAGACGGCGGCGGGGGCGCTCGCCGTCGGGTTCACTTACGGTGCGGTCTTCTTCGGGTTGATGCTTTCGTGGATCGCCGTCCTCGGCTTGGTCGCCTGGATTCCGCTGACGTTGTGGCTGGCGTCGCTCTCCGCCGCGTTCGGACTGTTTGTTTGGTCGTTCCGGATGTGGCCTGCGGCGCGCTGGTGGCTAATCGTTGTTGGGGGCTGGACGCTGTGGGAACTGCTCAAGGCTTACTTTCCCTGGGGCGGCTTTCCATGGGGGTCGATTGGCTATGCCGCGGCGGGCAATCCCGGATTCATCGGTGCAGTGCAGTGGATCGGACCGAGCGGTTGGTCGGTGATGGCGGTCGCGATCGCCGCCGGACTGGTGCTGGTAGCTGAGGACTCCGCACACTGGCGCCTTCTTGTTGATCCGACCGTTGTTGTCCTGATGCTTGTTCTTGGTGGCCTGCTGTTCGCCCCGCATGCTGATGGGGAGACGGTGACTGCCGCAATCGTGCAGGGGAATTCTCCATGCCCACAAACCCATTGTCAGAACGAGAATCAGCGGATTTTTGAGAGCCATCTGAACCTGTCGCGTGGCATAGCCCGCGACACCGTCGATCTGGTGGTGTGGCCCGAGAACTCATTTGGGTCGCCCTACGATCCGATCGGCAATGATGAGGTTGATCAGACGCTCAAGGTCGAGGCGCAGCGGCTCGGTGCCTACATGCTGGTCAGTGGAACCCATGTCGTTGACCCGGAGTCGTTTGTCAACGTCAACATTGTCTACTCGCCGATCGGTACTGAGGTCGGCCGCTACGACAAACAGCATCCTGTGCCGTTTGGTGAGTACGTCCCGCTGCGAGATCTAGTCAGCTTCATTCCGCAGCTCGACCAGGTGCCCCGCGACATGATTCCAGGGACCGAAGCTGTTGTGTTCCCGATCCGGGATGGTGTTCTGGGATCGGTGATCTCTTTCGAGGGTGCCTTCAGCCGCAATATTCGTGCGGAGGCCTTGGCAGGCGCCCAGCTGATGGTCGTTGCCACTAACGAGAGCAGTTACGGTGACGGGGCGGCGGCCTCGGACCAGCTTATTGAGATGGCAAGAGTCAATGCTGCCGCCATTGGGCAGGATCTGATCTTGGCGGCGATCACCGGCAAGTCGACATTCATCACCGCCGAGGGTTCCATAACCCAGAAGACCGAGTTGCTCGAGACGACAGTTATCACCGAGGAGATGCAGTTCCGTAGCGCCGGCCCGACGTTGTATACGCGGATCGGCGACTGGATGATCTTTGTGGCGCTAGCCGGTGCGGCTGCCGGCATCTTCACCCCCGGACCGGGTCGGCCCGAGGGTGGCCTCCGGCAACGCCGCCTCTAGGTCTCGCGTCTCGCGTCTGGCGTCCGTGAGCGCCTTATTCGGCGCTACAGGACGCCAGACTGTAGGAGACGGCGCGCCGGCGCGCACGTGCAGCTCGGCAGCCAGGGCGGGTCGGCGCTAGTACTAGGCCTCGTAGGCAGCCAGGGCGTCGGCGAGGGTATCGATGCCGAGATCGAGTTCCTCGGTGGATACATTGAGTGGCGGGATGAACCTGATGATGTTCGTGTCCGGTCCGCAGGGCAGGATCATCATCTCGTGATCGAGCGCATACTTCCCCAGGGCTGGGAAAGCATCCGGATCCGGTGTGTGCCCGTCTTCCTTCACCAATTCGATCCCAATCATGAGTCCAAGACCCCGGACATCGCCGATGGTGCGATGTTGCTCTTTGAGTTCGTTCCAGCGGCCGAACGCATGATCAGACAGCTTGGGAACCTGGGGCACAACATCATGCAAAGCCTCGATAGTGGCTGCAGCGGCAGCGCACGAGATCGGATTGCCACCAAACGTTGTCCCATGCGAGCCCATCGGCCACGAATCCATGATGGCCTTCGAAGCCCCAAACGCCGAGAGTGGTAGTCCATTGGCAATGCCCTTGCCCATGACCAGGACGTCCGGTCGGATGTCGTAGACCTGCGATGTAAACCAGTCGCCGGTGCGGCCAAAACCTGACTGGACCTCATCCATGATCAGCATGATCCCGTGCTCATCGGCTCGGTCCCGGAGACCTTGCAGGAACGTGGCACCACCCGGGTAGTAGCCCCCCTCGCCCTGCATTGGTTCGACAAGGAACGTTGCAACCTCGCCTGGGGTGATCTCGTGCTTGAGCATGTAATCGAGTTCTTCGAGGGCACGTTCCGACGCGGCTTCCTGATCCATCTTCCAACGGAAGGGCCATGGATAGGGTGCGATGAAGACGGAGCCAACGAGGGGGTGATAGCCCTGGCGGTACTTGGCCTTTGAAGTGGTGTACGAGACCGAACCCATGGTGCGTCCGTGAAATCCACCGCGGAACGCGATGATGCCTTGGCGGCCGGTGACCTTGCGTGCCAGCTTCACCGACCCTTCGACTGCTTCTGCCCCCGAGTTCATGGGCATGAACGAGTCGATGCCGTCAGGTGTTACCTGCTTCAGGTTCTCAGCGAACTTGACTAATGAGGAGTAGCGGAATGTGGAACCAGAATGCCAGACCTGGTCCACCTGATCGAGCACCGCACGTTTTACGTGGGGTGGCTGATGGCCAAGGTTCGATACTGCGATCCCGCAGGTGAAGTCGAGAATACGACGACCGCTGGCTGTCATGACCCAAGAGCCTTCTGAGCCGATGACCTCATCGTCAGTTTCAAACGCAAACAGTGGGGCGATTACTTCGTTTTGGCGAGCTACCAGATCGGACATTGTTGAGCTCCTTCATGTGACGGGAACGGACGGGAAAGATGATGACGCGACGTCACGGAGCAGCAAAGAGGTGACGTCTTCTGTCAAATGGTCGGTAGCTCCGCATGACACCATTGTGACACATGAATCTGCAAGCTGAATCAGTAGCTTGGTCTGAGGTAACAAAGCCTTGCACCGGGGGCGACTAGGCCAGCGGGCCCAGCGCAGACCGTAGCTACGGACCCAAGCAGCTTCTCAGCCATCTCCAACACCGCGACGCCGTCAGCAAGGGGGACAACGGGCGCCTCGCCGTTGCCCAGGATGG
>JASJHC010000285.1:0-16208 GCA_033791245.1 Acidimicrobiia bacterium
CGGCGGTTGCGAACTCGACGACGTCGAACTCCCGGAGGGGGCGACTACCGACCACTTCGCGCTCTGTCGCTGCGGGGCAAGCCAGAACAAACCGTTCTGCAGCGGGAAGCACTGGGACGTCACCTTCGACGAAGATGCGTCAGGCCAATAGCCCCAGACACCTCCGACCCGGCGATCTTGATGGAGACCGTCCACTGGGTCGTTCCTCGCTGTCGTTACCGACAAGAGTTGGCGGACTGTCGAACGGGGCGATTGTACCGACTTGACCGCGGGCTGCTCAGTTCGACAGTGCGCCGGGGACATCGCCCCGAACAACAAGTCCCGAGTGATATCGCACATTTCGCCGACCGCCCAGATCGGCACATCCAGGGGCGGGGGTTCTGCGGCGGGTCGTCACTCAGTGTGGCCGGCGGAGTTCTACGACATGCCATCGCGTATCACCCACCTCGTACGAGACCGACTTACCCCGCACGGCACCGGGAGCCCGGCCGATGGCGTGATTTGGTCCGCATTTGGTCCGCGGGAGAGTGAAGAACGACCATGAATGGTGCAAACCAGTGAGAGGCGAAAACCCAAGTAGCACAAGGGATTACACCAAATAGCCAACCGTGCTCGCACCCCCCGAGCTGATTTGTAATCAGCAGGTCATGGGTTCGAATCCCTTCGCCAGCTCGGAAGTATCAGTCCCCCCAGCGAAGCTGGGGGGAAGGTACCGCCGGCGCAGCCGGGGGTAGGGGGCTGCACTTGCAGGGGATCCCTCACGTCCGCGCCAAGCGAAGGCTGTTGCGATGGGGCCGTCGCTTTCGACGATTCGCCCTGACTATTGTCATCTGCTCCTAGCGGTCTACCACTTAGCTACCGCATCGCCATGCCGGAAGGGCCCTCCATGACTAACCCGATTGTGCGCGTCGACAACGTCGTCAAGACGTTTGGCAAGACGACCCGCGCCCTCGACGGCGTGAGTCTCGAGTTTGAGCCGGGGATCGTATACGGATTGCTCGGACCTAATGGTGCGGGCAAGACAACCCTGATCCGGGTGCTGACGACTCTCCTGAAGCCGGACTCGGGACATGCCCATGTCGCCGGCATCGACGTCGTCGCCGACCCTGTAGCGGCACGCACCCATATCGGACTTGCCGGACAGTTCGCTGCTGTCGACGACTACCTGACCGGCCGTGAGAACGTGGAGATGGTGGGGCGGCTCTACAACCTGTCTGCCACCGAGGCTAGAACCCGCGCCGGTGAGTTGCTCGAGCGGATTCACCTCGACGAGGCCGCCGATCGCACCGTCCGGACCTATTCCGGCGGGATGAGGCGACGACTGGACCTTGCAGCATCGTTGATTGGGAGACCCGAAGTCCTGTTCCTCGATGAGCCCACCACCGGGATCGACCCGCAGAGCCGTCTCGATCTGTGGGAGCTCATCCGTGACCTCGTTGCTGGCGGCACCACCGTCTTGTTGACGACCCAGTACCTCGATGAGGCTGATCAACTCGCCAATCGGATCGCAGTCATTGATCGGGGCAAGCTCATCGCCCAGGGCACCGGTGATGAACTGAAGGACAAGATGGGCGGCTCAGTGATCGAGTTGCATATCAACGAAGAGGCCAAGACGCAGGTGATGGAAGCGATGAGGTCTATCTCGGAGGACGTGACCTACGAGGATTCCCGTAAGATCGTGCGCCTTCCCGCACCCGAGGGCTCGCAGACACTGGTCGAGGTCGTGCGCCGGCTGGATGAGACCGGCGTGACGGCGCAGGACGTGGCGCTGCGCAAACCGAGTCTCGATGACGTCTTCCTGACTCTGACGGGTAGAGGAGCGGCGGCGGCGGAGGCGGAGGCCGAAAGCGGAGCGCCGGCCAAGCAAGGCAAGCGGCGACGACGACAGAGGAGGGCAGGCTGATGGCTACTGCAACTCAAACTGCGGGACACACCAGGATTGGGCCCCGGCACGCCCTCAAGGACATCGCCGTCATCACGCGACGCAACCTGCTCCGCAACGTCCGGCTGCCGCAGTTGCTGATATTCGCGACCGTGCAGCCGATCATGTTTCTCCTCCTGTTCAACTATGTGTTTGGGGGAGCGATCGGTGGCGCCATTCCCCCGATTGCGCAAGGCGAGTACATCAACTGGCTGCTGCCCGGTTTGCTGATTCAGGTAGCTGCGTTTGGTGCGGGGCAGACTGCTCTTGGCTTGACCGAGGATCTGTCCAAGGGTGTCATTGATCGCTTCCGGTCTCTTCCTATGGCCCGGTCGGCGGTGCTGGCAGGGCGGACTCTCTCAGACTTGATCCGTAACGGATTTGTCATTGGGCTCATGGTCGTCATGGGCTTTGTGATGGGATTTCGCTATCAGACCAATCCGGTGATGTTCTTGGCGGGCCTCGGAGTGGCGATGGTGTTCTCATTTTCACTGTCGTGGATCATGGCCACGATCGGTCTTGCAGTGAAGAGCCCGGAGGCGGCACAGTCGGCGGTGTTCCTGCCGGTCTTCCCGCTCGTGTTTGCCAGCTCGGTGTTCGTCCCGACTGACACGATGCCGACATGGCTCCAGGGGTTTGCGGTCAATCAGCCGATCACGGTCACGGTCAACGCTCTGCGCGGCCTAATGCTGGGCAGAGAGTCGCTCGCCGACTTCCAGCCGGGAATGAGCTCCGATCAGCTCGCCGCTGCCGTTGCCAACGCTCCCACGGTGGAGGGTCAGGTGCTGCTCTCGCTCTTCTGGTCGCTCGCCATCATGGTCGTGTTTGTGCCGCTTGCTATCCGCGTGTACCGCAGGACGGTCACCTGAGCACTGTCACGCAGCTTCGGTATTCGTCCTCGACACTCTTGCCCACCGACCCCCGACGGACGTCAAGTTGCCGTTGCCGCTGAAGATGTTTCAGACCAGGGGAGTCGGCGAAGCGATGGTCAAGCGCCTTCAATCTGTTCGTGCGGATGTTTCTGTTCAAGGCAGGAGTTGTGCATCGGGAGCGGTTGACCACGGTCGTGGTGAAGGCCTACCTCGCTCCGCATCCGACCTATAAGAGCCGCATATTGGGCAGCGAGCCATTGCGAAGGGGTCATCTACCGGGCTTTCGCCATCTCGCCGTCGGCCAGGGCCACTTCATCGGCTGTCAGCGAGGTCCGTTCCTTGATCATGAATGCGATACCAAGGCCGATGGTTGCTGCAACTGCCGAGACGATGAACGTATTGGTGTAACTGCCAACAGTCGCCTTGATGAAGATCCCCGACAGGGCGGCCAGCCCGTACGCCTGATAGACGATCCCATAGTTGGATCCGTAGCGGTAGGTGCCCCACTGTTGATTGGTGAAGGTCGGGAATAGTGCAAGGAAGCCACCGTATCCAACGGCTACACCGATGACTCCGAGGTAGAACATCGCCTGATTGTCGGCGAGGAAGCTCAAAGTCAAGAGGGCAAGAATCGTGATGACGAACACTGATTTCAGGACGTTCAGCGTCCCCAGCTTGTCCGACAGAGATCCAGAGATAAGGCGGCTGCTGGCATTCGCTATTGCGAGGATGCTGATGATCGTTGCAGCTGCTTCATCGCCAAGATCGGCTACTTCCAGACCAATGTTCTTCGCCGCCCCCAGAACCAGCAAACCGGGGATGACGGCAAGCCAGTACATCACCCAGGTCAAGCGGAAGGTTCGTGTCTTGACCATCTCTGGTGTCGTGAAGTCGTCGGCGCCCTTGGTCACCGCTGCCTTCGTATAGCCCGGTGGGTTACTGGTGAGTTGCGCCCCAAGGACAATGATCACGGCGGTCACGATTCCCAACTGGAGAAAGGCTGTCGAAACATCGGAACCGTCGATGAGCCAACCGATGACCTCTTTGAAGATGATGCTTCCGCCACCAAAGACCGCCACGGCCAACCCGGTGATCATGCCCTTCCTCTTTGGGAACCACTTGACCAGCGTGGCGATCGGGCACACGTAGACGAAACCAACGCCGGCCCCGACGATGACCCCAAAGGTCAGGTACAGCATCAACGGCGTGGTGGCGAAGGAAGACAGGATCAAACCGCCTCCGTACAACAGGCCACCGATCGTTATCGTGAGCCGCGGCCCCATGAGGTCCACCAACTTGCCGGAGAAGATGGTGCTGAAAGCAAAGACGAACTGTGCAATGGAGTAGGTCAGCAGAATCTCGTCGCTCGACCACCCTTTTTCGGCCTCGATGGCGGTACCGAAGATGCTCCAGGCATAGAGACCGGCGATCGTCACTTGGGCCAGCAAGGCTCCAACCAGGACCACGTACTTGTTCTGCTTCATTCCCTCAACCTCACCAGAAGCACGTGTTCGCCGCTCTTCTATTGTCATCGACCGCTATTGCTGACACCGATTCTGGGCACAACCTTTACTTTTTGTCAAAGGGGTACCGGCCGGGGATTAGGCGTTCACGGTCAGCTTGTGGCGGCAAACGAGGCAGCGGTCGGGAACTGACGGCAGGCTGATTGCAGGTGGAGTGGACGTCATTTCCGAGCTGCCAGACGGGCCTTTCGCCAGCTCCGTGGCAGTCGTTTGCTCACCAGGGGACGCCTTTTGTGACCCCGGATGATTTCTGTTGCCGCACACTCGAAGAAACCTGCTGTTTTCGAGGTGCTCGACGAGTAGTGTCGGAAACATGGGGACGCAAAGGCGTGCTGTTTCGGTAAGGCCAATTGGTGCTTGTCTTCGCCCAGATCGAGAGTCGCCGCCACCGCGGTGTGCGATTGTTGTTGCGCTGCTAGGTATCGGATGCCTGCTGGGCTGGCTTGGTGGCTCAATAGGCACAGGCCCGCAGCAGGTGGCGAGCACTGCCGCTCTGACCTCGATATCCGAGACGCCGCCTAATGATTCCATCGCAGTCGATTGGGAAGAAGCTGTCACGGTTCCTCCGATTGGCCCGAACTGGGAGCTGGCCGACCACTCCAACCCTGCGGAATTGGGTGGCCAGATCTATATGGTGATGCGGCTTCGCCAACCAAGTGGTGGAGAAGACCTGCTCGAATTGTGGAGGAGCGGGGACGGACTGCGGTGGGTGTCGCAGCCGCTCGATCTGGCCGTTCCGGTCCGGGCGCCTCGGCTCACGGCAGCTGCCGACACTTTGCTGCTGTCGGCAAGCAACGGGCAAAACGACGAGCTGTGGAGATCATCGCCGCATCCCGGGAGCGATGCGGTCATGTGGCATAGCGTCCCGCTTCGGGTACCAGAGGGCATTAGTGGCCAATCCTTGACAGCAGCCGCCACCAGCGAAGGCGAAGCGAGTGCCGTGATGGTCGGGGATCTCGATATCTGGCAGGACATCTTGACCCCGTTCCTGCCCGACGGGATCAACCTGGAGGACGGTCAATGGCGCTACGAAGGCGATGAGTTCCTCTACGCGACAGACGATTGCGCAGACATTCGGCTCTTCGCTGAGCATCCCGAGGTAGTGGTCGCTGACGACCGGGTGTGGGTCCGTCTTGTGACTCTTGACGGTGAGGAGGTGCTGCAGACTGTCCCACTGCCACCGGAAACGCACCCGATCACCGAGAGTCCCCTGCTCACCGAGATCCAACTTTTTGCAGCCTGGGTCCTCTCTGATGATGGCGCCCTGCAAGCGGTACCGGGTCGCAACATGCCTCCCGCGGGGCAATTCCAGCCAACGACGTGGGGCAATGGGTTTGTGGCCGCAGTTCACCAATTGGATCGCATGACAGGCACCAGCGAATCTGCGCTCTGGAGATCAGACACGGGACAGGTCTGGCTCCCCGATCCCGTGCCGCCCCCAGCGGAGTGTGCGCCATTCGTCGTCGCAACGAGCGGCGATAATCTCCACCTCACCTCTGCTGCCGGTACGCAATGCAGGCGTGACTTCGACTCCGATTGGGTCGTGCTCGAACAGCCATGTGCGGTCTGCTACAAGCTTGGCGGTACAGCAGGTTTCCTCGGGTACCCCAAGAATTTCGAATACGACAAAGGCATGTTGTCGCGAGATGGCATCTCATGGAGTGCGATAACGGTGCCGGGTAGCGAGGCCTACCCGACTCTTGCAGTCCTGGAGAACCGTCTCGTTGCTGTCTCGGTGTGCAAGCAACCCAGCCAGGTTCGTATCTGGCTAGGCACGATATTCTGAACGTCCTCCCGCGGCAGGCCATCCAGTCTGGCGTCCTGTAGCGCCGTATCCGGCGCTCACGGACGCCAGACTGGATAGACAGAGACGCGAAATCCGCGTTTCTGTCAGGGGTCACCGATAACGTGACGGCATGTTGTCGAGCAAAGACATACGAGTTCTCGAGTTTGAGAACAGCTGGTGGCACTATCCGGAGCCAAAGGATCGTGCCATTCGTGAGTACGTCGGGATGAGTTCGACTCGCTACTACCAGGTGCTGCGCCGCCTCGTTGAGGATGACTCCGCCGCGGTCGCTTATCCGCTTGTCGTGCGCCGACTGCGCCGCATGAAGAAGGAACGTCAGGAAGCCCTGGCGCGCCGTCTCGACACGACGGTCGGCTGATGGCAGCCCCCATTCCCGACGCTGACATTGCCGAGACCGCTCCCGTCCAGCCGGAGCGGGATCTGAGTGCCGTGATCTCCAGAGTCGGCGTCGCCGCCTGGAGCCTGGTCGGTGCTGCAGTTCTGCTGTGGATCGTGCTCCAGATTCTTGCTCGTATCGATGTGCTGCTCGCCCCAGTTGTGCTGGCGATTGCACTCATCTATGTACTCAACCCCGTGGTCAATTTGCTGGTGCGACGTCACGTACCGCGGATCATTGCCGGCTTCCTGGCATTCCTTCTCCTGATAGGGGTGATCGGGTCGCTCGGCGCCATTGTGGCTCCGATGGTGACCGATCAGGGCGCTGAGCTGACGACGCGGTTCCCTGAGATTTACGACGATTCGGTCATACAAATCGAGGATCTGATTGATGGGCTGGGCTTTGGAGAAGTCGACCTTTGGTCTTACGAACGTCTCCAGGACTTCTTCCAAGATCCAGACGCCCAGGACCAGATCCTGTCGGTCGTGTGGGATCGACTCGGTGAGGTCACCACCGGATTGTTGGAGGCCATTCTGGTCTTCTTCCTGGCCCCGGTCGTTGCGTTCTACATCATCATTGACCTGCCGCGGGTCCGCGAGGAAGCGGTCGGCTTGGTCCCCGAGCGTCACAAGGCGGAGGTGCTTCACGTCTCACGTCGTCTTGGTGGTGCGATCGGTGGATTCCTCCGTGGCCAGGTCCTGGTTGCCCTGATAGTTGGGGTCATGACAAGTCTTGGGTTCTACCTCATTGGTCTGGAGTTCTGGCTGATTATTGGAATGATTGCCGGCTTCCTCAATATCATCCCGTTTGTTGGTCCTTGGGTTGGAGGGTTCCTCGGGGTCCTTGTCGGGTTGGTCACCGCCGACCCAACGACTGCCATGTGGGCCGCCCTTGTTGCCCTCATCGTCCAGCAGGTGGACAACCATCTCATTAGCCCCAACGTGTTGCGGGCTACCGTCAGCCTCCATCCCGCAGTAATCATCCTGCTGATCATCCTCGGTGGTGGTGTTGGTGGGATTTGGGGTGTTCTCTTGGTGGTCCCGATCGCAGCTGCCGTCAAGATCCTTGCCGGCCATTTCTGGCGAACGCGAGTACTCGGCCAGTCGTGGGAGGATGCGCTTGACTCAATGATTGAGTCATCCCAACCACCCGAGACCCTTGTTGAGGAGATCCGCGATTCGTTGCAAGAACGCGCTGCAAAGACAGCCGGTGCAGGTGATGCCGAAACTGGCGATGGCGCTGGCCCCGCGGCCGGCGAATAGCTCGGAGAATATCTGATGCTTGACCTTGTTCTTGGCGCATTGTTGGTTGTCCTGGCTATCCGCGGTTGGATGCGGGGACTGGTGAGGGAGATCATCAGCCTGACGGTCCTTGTCGTGGGAACCGTGGCCGCCTTTCGGCTGTCGACCCCGCTGGGTCGTGTGTTCGCCGCCATGTCCGGTGCTTCGCCTGACGCAACCCGGTACGTGGCGGGCATCGCCATCTTCATCGGGCTTGCCATCGCAGCTGCGGTTATCAGCCGTGTTCTTCACCTGGGAATGCGGGTTCTGCCAGGTGTTTCGACGCTCAACCGAGTTGCCGGCGCCGGATTGAGCCTTCTTGCCTTTGCGCTCGTCGTCACTTTGGCTGTTTCGATGGCGACGGTGGTAACGCTGCCGGAGGCAGCTGCCACCGAGTTGGAGTCTTCCGATGTCGCGGCAACGATCACCGACCCCAACGGTGTTCCGCAAAGTGTCCTCGGCTTCTTGTCTGGTGACCGAATAGTCGAGATCTCACTGCGTATCCGCAGTCTCACCGGTAGCCGGCGTGCCGTTGCGGCTGCGGACGACCCGATCGAATTCCCGGCGGCCAGCGGCGATGACATAGATCGACTGCCCGACGCTGAGTCGGTGATGTTCGAGCTGCTGAACCGAGACCGCGTTGGGGGAGAAGTGGATCCTGTGCTGCGGTCCTCCGGGCTTGATCAAATGGCCTTCGATCTGGCCGTCGCAGCATACGGAAGCGGTACTGCAGGAGTGTTGAGTGACGCCGAGCTTCGCTCCCGTCTCAATGGACTTGGTATGCCATCTATACAGCGAACCCACATGGTGGTGCTCGCCGCTTCACCTGAAGCCGCTCACGCTGCGCTTGTCGATGCCGACACCGAGATACTCGGTGCGGGATTCACCAAGGCGGGTGTTGTGGTGCTGCAGGGATCGGTCGGTTTACTCATAGTTGAGATACTGACCGGCTAGCGGATTCGTTTGTGGGGCCGAGACGCCAATCATCCGAGCGGATGACGACAGTTCCGAGATTGATGCGTATCTTCTGTATGGAGTGAGCGGGAGGATCGACAGTTGTGAATGTCCTGGAATGTGAAGGTCTGGTCAAAGCGTTTGACGACTTGGTGGCCGTTGATGATGTGGGCTTTCACATAGCCGCCGGTGAAACATACGGACTACTTGGCCCCAATGGTGCCGGGAAAACCACATGCATCTCAATGATCGCCGGCATCCTCGCCGCAGATGCGGGGAAAGTCACCGTCGGTGGACACGTCGTGTCTACTCGGTCTACTGAAGGCAAGGCCGAGATTGGGTATGTCCCCCAAGACATCGCGATCTACCCAGATCTGACAGCCAGAGAGAACCTGCGGTTCTTCGGGAAACTCTACGGAATTGGCAAGGAAAGGCTGGCGATCCGTACCGATGAAGTGCTTGAGGTGATCGGGCTCAAGGACCGAGGCGACGACCGTACCGACGAATACTCGGGTGGGATGAAACGTCGGCTCAACATCGGTATCGGGCTGCTTCACGAGCCCAGCCTTCTCATCCTCGATGAACCAACTGTTGGGGTCGACCCGCAAAGTCGTAATGCCATCTTGGAGAGTGTCGAGCTCTTGGGACAGACCGGAACTGCGGTTCTGTACACAACCCACTACATGGAGGAAGCCGAGCGCCTGTGTGACCGAGTGGCAATCATCGATGGCGGCAAGATCCGCGCCGAGGGGACGAGGCGTGAACTCGTCGAGCTCGTCGGTCAACGTGACACGGTGAACCTTGGCGTGGTCGGGTCCGCCCATCGGCTGGTTGATGGTCTGGCTGTGGTTGGACAGATTGACAAGATCACGGCCACCGAGGGTTCGGTTGAGATCCTGGTCGATGGCGCCAGCCGGGTGCTGCCTCGGATCCTTGACGTTGCCCAACAGGCTGGGGTCGCCGTTTCCGGGGTTGAGGTTGTCGAGCCCAACCTCGAGTCCGTGTTCCTCCACCTCACCGGGAAGGCACTGCGGGACTGATGCGCGCTGCCTTCATCATCGCTCTCAAGGATCTGTCGCAAAGGATCCGGGACAAGTCCGCCATTCTGCTGGGGGTGGTGGCACCGCTGGGGCTGGCTCTCATCTTCTCCGGGATCATCCCTGATACCTCTGGGTCGTCTTTCGATGTCAACGTCGGTGTTGTGAATAACGATGGTGGTGTCATCGCAGCCGGCTTCATCGATGACGTCATCCCCGCCGTCGCAGCCGATGATCTTCTTGACTCGACTACGTACACGGATGTGGACATCGCACTTGCCGATGTTGAGTCCGGTGATCTGTCGGCGCTCTATATCTTCCCCGCAGGATTCAGCGACTCGGTGCAAAGCGGTACCGGGGGGTCGGTGCGCCTCGTTGGCAATGTCGATCAATCAATCCCCACGCAGATTGCCAAGGCCGTCCTCGACGGGTATCTGGCGGAGATAGATGCTGTCAGCATCTCCGTCGCCACCGCCGCGGTCAGTGGGGCAGTCGATGTCCCGGCGATAGCCGACGCGGCCACGACACAAGCAGCGGCGGTGGCCCTGATAGATGTTGCCGCCGACAACCTGGAACTTGATGCCACGACCTTCTTCTCAGCGGGTATGGCGGTCTTCTTCCTCTTCTTCACCGTGCAGTTTGGCGTCTCCTCGCTGCTCGAAGAACGGATCTTCGGGACACTACGGCGTTTGCTGGGTGCCCCAATTAGCCGTTGGAGCATCATCGGAGGCAAGGCCATCACGAGCTTTGTGCTCGGGCTTGTGTCCATGCTCGTGCTGGCGGTAGCGACAACGTTCATGATTGGGGCACAATGGGGCAATCCCGTTGGCGTTGGCATTCTCATGGTGTGTGGCGTGCTGTCAGCGCTTGGCATCATGGCGGTGGTCGCTGTGGTTTCGAGGACGCCGGAGCAAGCGGCCAACTGGCAGGCGATCGTTGCCGTCGGCCTTGGCTTGCTGGGTGGTACGTTCTTCCCGCTCAGTCAGGGACCGCGGTTGCTGGCCCTGTTCTCCAAGTTGACGCCACATGCTTGGTTCCTGCAGGGGCTCGGCGACCTGTCGGCGGGAGGCGACCTGACATCTGTCATAACACCAGCATTGGCCCTCGTTACGTTCTTCGTTGTCACGGTGGGGGCGTCTATGGCCTTTGGTAAGGAGGTATTGGCGCCATGAGAAGCTTCGCCATTACCTCTGTGAACATCAAGCGGATGTTGCGTGATCCGTCGACGATCTTCTTCGTATTCGTCTTCCCGATGCTGCTGATACTGGTACTCGGCGCATCGTTCGGTGGCGGCTTCACCCCCAAGATGGGCGTGGTAGGCGACGGCGTTGGCCCCTATGCCCAAGCATTTGTCGATGAGCTCGTCGACGCCAGCGACTTCGAGACAATCACCTACTCCGACAAAGCCCTTCTGATTGAGGACGTTGAGAGGGGCGTACTTCAGATTGGGGTGATCGTCCCCGATACGTATGACGAATCGTTGCGTGCTGGCGCGACCGCCGCGGTCGAATTCGTGGGTCGTCTTGATCAGAGCGTGATTCAGTATCGGGCGACGATTGAGGCAATAGCCGCAAACCAAAGCGCAGTGTTCCGGGCCGCCCGTCTTGTCGAGCAAGAGGGTTTGGCGAGCTTTGACGAGGCCGTGGCTTCTGCACAGCTGGTTGCGTCCGGGCCTCTTGGTACCGACGTGGATGTTGAGACGACGGGTGAGTCACTCTTTGGTGAAGATCTTGGCCAGTTCGACCTGGGGGCTCCGCAACAACTGATCCTGTTCGTCTTCCTCACCTCGCTTGCCGGCTCGGCTGCCTTGATCCAAACCCGCCGGCTCGGGGTCTCCACCCGCATGGTGTCTACGCCAACATCGGTTGGTCAGATCCTGCTCGGGGAGACCGGCGGTCGGTTTGCGATTGCGATGATCCAGGGTCTGTTCATCATGATTGGGGCGGCAGTGGCCTTCGACGTTCGTTGGGGTAACCCGCTCGGTGCGGCCGCGCTGCTGATCATGATTGCCCTTGTCGGCGCTGGTGCCGGCATGCTCATGGGCTCTTTGTTCAACAATGACGAGCAGGCAGGCTCGATGGGCGTGTTTGCTGGCCTGGGACTGGCGGCGTTGGGCGGTTGCATGGTGCCGATGGAGATCTTCCCCGACACCATGGTGCGGATTGCGCACATCACGCCACATGCGTGGGGTCTCGACGGGTTTTCCGAACTGATCCGGCGCGGCGGGTCGATCACCTCGATACTTCCCGAACTCGCTGTTCTTGCCGGCTTTGCCGCAGCGCTGTTGCTGCTGGGCACCTGGCAGCTCCGGGCCAAACTCACGCACTAGATCCTGGGCCGTTCCCTGGAGTCCGCCTTGCGGACTCCCAAGGAACTCACCTCCGCCTTACGAAACGGTTGCGCTGTGGGCCCCATGGAGTCCGCTTTGGGACTCCCAAGGAACTCACCCCCAGGTGAGTTCCCCTATTCGGAGCCGATCTCGAAGAAGGGTGAACCGTCGTCATCGGCCGCGGAGGTGGTGCCATCGATCGGCGGTGGCGTTGGTGCGGGACGCCGTCGGGTGGTGTCTTTCTTCTTGTCCCTACGCACGGCCGCCATCCACACGGCACCGGCCAGCGCGACCGACAACGCCAATAATCCGACCAGCCACCAGGGAAAGCTGGCCTTCGGGTAAACGGTACTGGCAAACATGTACAGCTCGTCGTCCAGTGGAATGTCCCAGGCGAACCGTCCGTCGGCCAGGACCTGATCTGCGTTGTGCTCGCCGACTTCCCCCGGCAGCGAGACGATGACCCGTGCCTCTAGTGCTGCAGAGTCGATCTCTCCCGGATCGATAGGGAACTGGCTCAGCTCGAGTTCCCCTGCCAGGTCGAGGGTTGCCTCGAGTGAAGTCCCGTCGTCAGTCATATCGAGAGTGAACGATGTGAAGTTGCCTGCCGCTGATTCGGACACCTTGGCCACATCGTCAAAGGCGACCTCGGTTGTGTAGACGGTCATCTCGCCGTCGACACGGGTGCTGCCCTCGCCGTCGAGGCCTAGGTCCAGACCAGAGATGATGCTCTCGCTGTCGCCGGCCAAGGTGTCGATGAGGTCCCGCAATTGCTGGTTGATGCCAACCTCGGCCGCCAGGGTGCCTGAGCCGTTTTCGGAGACATCGAGCAGAAGGCGAACCTCGGCTCTGCAACCGGTTGTGAGGATGGCGAGTAGTGCGATAAGGACGTAATAGCGTTTCATAAATCGCTTCGAGACTAGGTGTTCTTGTCCGATCCACCAACGAGCGATGTACCGCGTATCCTTGCAGGGTGGACACAACCTCAGATATGGAGCCAAGCGACCTGGTCGAATCCTTGGTGGCAGCGTTTCCGATCTTCGTTGAGCACCGTCTCGAAACCCTTGGCGTTGTCGCCGACCGCGGGCTTACCGAAACGATCACGAACGCTGTTGCAGGACTTGGCGACTCATTGGAGATGCTGGCGACCTTGCCTCCCCAAGATCAGGTGAAGTCGCCTCTTGAGTTGGTTAGGGAGGCAACGCTGCCGATCGGGGAGGCTCTCTTGGACCGGCAAGTAACTGTCCCAGAGCGAGACGACTGGGCTGTCGCCGTCCATCCAGAGGATCTTTACGAGCTGTACCCGGCGTCGTCGCGCGATCTCGGCGAAGATGCGTGGCAGTTGCACCTAGCGTGGGGGATCAGCAAGGCACGAGTTGTCGCGGGGATGGTCCCGGCATCGCCACCCGCTGCACCAGCAACGGTGGATCGTGGCCCGACCGCGGCCCTGTTTGGTCTGGACCCGTTGCGTCGTGGTGAGCTTGCGGCGGAACTAGGCGCCAGAGGTTATCGAAGCCTGCTGTGGAGGAATCCTGCAGCCTTGGAGAAGGCGAATTCAGAGTCGCTGGAGGTTGCGTTTGTTTATCTGGGCCATCCCGCTGCTCACGACGCGATCCGCACTTTGGCGGCGCAAGGAACTCGTGTTGTGGCAGTAACCGAAATCGTCAATGATCTTGAGGTGGCGGGCATGATGGCTCTAGGGGCTGAGGATGTCGTTGAATTAGACGGAGTCGTCGACCGTTTGGATCGTCTGCTGCCCCGTCTCGTCTGAGCCATCTGCATCGGCCTTGCGCAGGCTGAATATGACCAAACCGGCCAGGACCAGGGCAACGCCGATCCATTGGCTGGTCCCCATCGCTTCGTCGAAGAGCAGCCTTGCCCACAAGATGGCGAGCATCGGCTGGCCCAGCAACAGCACCGACGTTTCGAGGGCAGGCAGATTGGGAAGCGCTCGTGCGATAAAGAGCCAGCCGACCACCTGTGCGACAAGTGCCAGCAGCAAGAGCCACCCGTGCACCGGCCAGCTGATCGCAAGGCTGAAGTCAGAGGTAAATAGCACCCCGATGATCAGGGTGGTCACCGCCGTCCCAATGGTTGAGTCGAAGACCGGTCCGGTGGCCGGGGTCTTGTGCCCACGTCCGGATTGGCGGAGAAGTAGAACAAAGAGGGCGTAGAACAGGGCAGACAGCAGGGACTGTGCGGTACCCAAGCCTGGGCTATCTCCATAGGCGTCTGTGCTGCCCGCCCCGGAGATGAGGAAGACTCCAAGCAGGATTACCGGGAGGAGAGCCACTGCTCGTCTTCCCGGTTTCTCGTGGAACAGCGCCCAGGCCAGAAGGGCAACAAATACGACCTGCATGTTGACGACGACCGTGGCGAGTCCGGCCCCGATCTCCCCAATTGAGGCATGCCAGAAGGTCAGGTCAAAGCCGAGAAAGATCCCGGCACCAACGGCGATGAGGCGGCTCTTGCGGGGTCGTTCATCACGGTGCCGGGTGCCCCAGTACAAGAGGGCGAGAAACGGCAGGGCATATAGCGATCGGAAGAACGCAATTGTCAGGTCCCCGGCATCGTCGGCGGCACGCACCAAGATCGGCGCAAATGAGATGCAGACGACGCCAGCGATCGCCATGAGCCTGTAGCTGAGGTCGGACATTGGGCGAGACTAGCCACCATCAGGTGGGCGGCGAGCGGGCAATGAAGTGTTTGCCGAGGTCGGCTCTACCCTGGTGGCGTCATTCGGTTGGCCAGCCGAGCTATGCGCTCGGAGATTGGGATTCCCATGTCGGATATCGAGACAGCATTCGCCACAGCTCTCGAGGATGTCGAGCAACTCCCGGAGCGACCCGGCAATCAGGATCTGCTGCGTCTCTATGCGCTTTACAAGCAGGCGTCGTCGGGTGACGCAACGGGCGAGCGTCCCGGGATGATGGAGTTCGTCAAGCGTGCCAAGTACGACGCTTGGGCCGAGCTCGCAGGAACGTCGCAAGAGGATGCCATGCAGTCCTATGTGGATGTCGTCGCCGAGCTGAAGACTGGCTGAGCCCTCTGGCTAGGGCTGAAGCTGGGCAGGCGCTGAGAGTGCCAGCACTTTGCCGGTTGCTCCATGAGCTGAGACGGTCCAGGACATTTCCTCGTGGACCCAGGCCCCGACCGCCAATGGCTCATCGGTGCCACCTACGTTGATGGCGGTGTCTGCACCGGACCATGCCCAATAGGGTTGACCATCGGCACCGAGTACGACGACCTCGTAGATGTCGGCTCCTGCAACCGCGTCCCAGGCGAGCAGAGGTCGGGGACCGGGCTCGGTGGGCTGGGTGGTGATCGGGGGGAACACGTCTTCCAGCGTCAGCGCAACGGCGGCCGCTTGTGTGGTGGTGGGGGCCTCTGTCGCGGTGGTTTCGGGTGCAGAGCCGGCGCCGGTCGTCGGCGCCTCTGTGGTAGCGGCGGGTGGGTCGGTTGCCACCGTCTCCGCTGAGTCGCCGCTACATCCGGTGAGCAACAGGGCCACCACCGTGATCGCAGCGATTCCGAAGGCCCTGTTTGCTGGCTCTTTGATTTGCATGCTCCTCATGCTCCCAGCTCCTCGAGAAGCGCCAGGATGTCAGCGGCAACATCGTCTTTTCCTAGTTGAGCGGCCGAAGCCAGGAAGAGCCGCAGCGTGTCGGGATCGCCGCCGGCGATGGCCTCACCGAGCCGGCGGTCGTAGTCAGCTTCATAGAAGTCGGTCAACTCGCTGGCTGTAGGGAAGGTGCCGATGCGATAGCCGTAGTTCAGCAGCCAGAGAAAGTCTCGATCGCCGAAGGAGTCGATGTCGAGTGCCGACTCGATGAGGATCTGGTCGACGGTCGCTGCTGCAAACGACCGAAATCTAGCTTCGGAGCCACTGTCGATTCCTTCGTCGCAGTTGGAGCGGGTGGTGCCAGAGACGATGGCTCCCTCGGCTACGGCCAGGTAGTCCCTGAGATCCGATGTGTTGAGGACTCCATCACGAAGGTTGTCTAGAACTGACTGGCCGAGAGCGTTGAGGGACGCCATTTCCGCTGCAAGTGCTGCAGGATCGTTGCCTCCAATCGATGTGTCCCGAAGCGCCACCCAGGTTCCGGTCA
>JASJHC010000286.1:0-5580 GCA_033791245.1 Acidimicrobiia bacterium
TTAGCGCTAGTCGAAAGACGGCTTAGCTCTTCTTGTACGGCGTTTCGGCAGGACCGCGACGAGCCACTGCCGACCAGACGGTGTCGTAGTGATCTCGGTCGAACTTATCGACATGGGGAAGAACAAACTCCTCCCACGCACGCCGCAGCGGGTCATCGGCACCTGCGTACACCCGCAGCCCGGCGGGCAGTCGATCCAAAACGGTGCGCAGGCTCATCGGTGTCTCCACCCTTGTATGCGAATCCGTGGAGCTGAATGAAGCGTTCACCTCTACGGCCAATTTCGAGATTGGTTCGGTGAAGGCAGCCTTGAGATCGGGATGACGCCGATTCAGGATGCTCACCAATTCGACTTCGTTGGGGAAGTCCTTCTCCCAGATGATCCAGCGGTCGGCGAATGCCTTATTGAGCGTCTGAGTGCCGGCGTAGTCGCGCAGGTCTGTGGGATTGAGCGTGCCAAATACCCGAACATCAGAGCGGAGATGAATCATCTCGCCGGTAGGGAGTTCAAGCGCCTGATGGCGGTCAAGGAGGCCGTGCAAGGCGAACAGGGTTTCGGCCCCGGCCGCATTCAGCTCGGAAAGGTTGACGAGAGCCGGGCCGCGGAGAGCTCTCGTGATATCGCCGTCCTCCCATCGGCTCTCGGTGCCACCCTTGCCGTCGCCGTGCAGCTTCACCGACCCAATGAGCGTGATGTCGCGGACCTCGCCAGTAAGCGGGATCCGGTAATGGGGCATGCTCAACATCGCGGCAAACTGCTCGAGGTCATGGTCCTTGCCGGTGCCCATATGGCCACGCAGCGCCAGATGGAGCGGTGTGTCGGCGAAATGATCACGCCGAACGGCTTCAAGCTGGGCGAGGCGGTACAGCATGCCCAGATCGACGTAATAGGGGTCGGGGGACGGGATGTGGTCGAGTCGAAGATCGCGGTCCGGTAGGTCGGCAGGGACCTCGACACTGGCGAGATCGATAGGTGGTCCCTCTCCGGTTGGGTCGGTAAAAGTCACCGTTTTAGGCATGAGCGCCACTCCTTTTTTGTGCAAGATGTTCAGATGATGAATGGACCCACCAGGTCTCGCCGCCGGCGGCTGCGATAGTCCTGAGCAGGGTTGATCTGACGCCCTCGATCATGGCTCGGGTGAGCTCCTCAGGACGTTCGACTACCTGATGTCGACTGTATGCGGCGTTGACGGTGTCGTCGCCTATTCCAATGCCAAGAACGGTGTTTCCCATCTTCTCGGCCTGCTCAACCGACATGGCCAGCGCCTGCACCGAGCCACGGGTCATGCCATCGGCCAGGACCACGAGAATCCGGGTCGAGACGTGGCGAGCCGAGAGTCGTTGCGCCGCATAGGTGACGTTGAACTCATCGACGTTGGCCGCCTTGTCGAACATGGAAACTGGGGGAGCAGTATCGGGGTTCCGGCGAGCTATCTGGCTGGCTTCGCGAGGCGAGGCCGCCATGTAGAACAAACCGGCAAGCACGTCCTCGTGACGTCGCCAGCGATCGTCGAATGGTTTGACTAGATAGTGGTTGACCGTCCTGGTGAGGCGATCTGCAGATCCGCTATGCGAGCGGCGCAAACCGCCCGTAGCGCGGTGGCGGCGATCGGAGAAAGAGCGCTCCGTATCGTCGTGAGAAGCCGGGAATGATCGATTGAAGACGGCAACCTCGAAGTCGATCTGGAGCTCGTCACACAGCTTTGCCAATGACCAGGCTCCCAGCGAGGCTGCGGCAAGAGCCCACGGTGCCTTGCGAACACCCGCCACCTTCAGGGGCTGCAGCATCGACGCCGACCCATCGACAAGGAGGCTCACTGCGTAGCTGCGGCGGCTGGGCAGGTCGCGTCGCTCAAACATGCGTTCGTACAAACCAGCGCCAAGTAGAAGTGCGGCATAGGGGGAGAGATCGCCGGCGTCGAAGCCGGACCGCAATCCCCGCCGCTGGTTGGCCAGGAACAGCGGATACAGCTCGCCGGCGACCCGTCGCTGCACAACACCCCATTGGCGAGCAGCATTGGCGAGCAACGTCCGCCCCTCGGTGGCAAAGTCGCGGAACTGGGACGGAAAGGCACCCACAACCAGCTTGCCGGTCTGTCCGGTGGGGAGGTAGATAGAAGGTGACTGCGAAACTCTGACCAGTTGCTCGGTTGCCGGGTCCCCGGCCTGGTCCGCATCGCCAGCCTTGCCGTGTTCGGCCGAGACCGACTGGGCCGCCGCCCGAGTTTCGTCATAGGAATCTGCGTCGCGTAGCGGCGGGGTAACGATTCGGACCGCGTCGACCGAGTCACTGATGGCCGAGCTGTCGTCCTCGTTCTTTGCCGTCTTCACCGTTCGGGTGTCAGATTGCTGAACCAAATGGGCGAGGCCGTGGAGCCGAGCCACCTCGAGTAGTTGCAGGGCAAGGCCACCCACGGTCCAGGGGTCGGATGCGTTGGCGACGTCATCTACAAATGGTTGTGCATCATCGAGGGCGGCTCCGACGTGGGGCGGCAGTATCCGTTGCAGTCTTTCTTTGCCGACGTAGCCCCCGACCATCATGAAGCAAGCAAGGGCGTATTGGCCGAGCGGTCTTGCCTCTTCGAGCCCGCGAGGCATGGCCGCAAGGTAGAGATCGGACAGGACCGAACGAACGCCGCCGAATCCGTCGAGCAGGACTCGTTCCTGGCGGGCGTCTTCGAGGGAGAAAAACAAGGCTTCGGCTGCAGGCCCTCCGACACTGCTGATGGCATCCAGAAGCGCAACCGGCTGCTCGTCGGGAGGCAACACCGGTGCCTCTTCCACCCCAACGTCTTCTAGGTCGGCGGCGTCTTCGTCCTCGAACATCAGTGGTGACTGCGTCGGAATCGCGATTTCGATCTCTTCTGGCTCTTCGGTCGTCTCGCGGTCCTCACGATGCGCCAGCCAAGAGCGGGGGATGGGCCGCAGCTCGTCGAAGTCGGAGGCAAGGAGATGGATCACCTCGTGCAGTGCCGAAGTCAGGGCGACCTCGGCTGGTGTCACTGGGGCGCTGCGCGCATACGCCGCTTGGAACACGCCGGGATCAAGCACGATTTCGTCTTCGCCACCCGACGCTTGCGACCCCAACCGCACCACCAGGTCGTCCCTGCCGGCGATTGCCCTCGCAAAGCGGGTAATGGCAGGGGCGACACGCTGATAGCGCGCCACTACTGCCTCGATGACCCGATCCTCGGGAGGTAGAACTTCGTTTAGTACAGATTGGTCTCGGCCGCGCATGACCGTAGATTCTCTCACACGCGTCAAATGGTTTTCCGCAGTAGGCATGCGGTGGCCTGGTTAGGGTTCGAGTTATGGACGACTTACGTGTCAATAGGGATCTGGTGCTGCCGGACACGGAACTCAAATGGCGGTTCGATCCGTCGGGTGGACCAGGCGGACAGCACGCCAACAAGAGCGCGACCCGTGTCGAGTTGTCGTTTGATGTGGGGGGCTCTGCAGCCCTTGACGAAACTGTTCGCGACAGGCTCCTGGCCAACCTTGGAACCGAAGTGACCGACGGGATTGTCACGGTTCAGGTGGGGGAGTCACGCTCGCAGTGGCGCAACCGCCAGATAGCGCGACGACGTTTGGCCGACGTGCTGCAGGATGCGCTGCGGCCTCCACCCCCGCGTCGGCGTGCCACCAAACCAACGCGAGCTTCCAAGGAGCGTCGTCTCGCTGGAAAGCGAGCGCGGTCTGAGACCAAGCGGATGAGGCAGAGCCCTCGCCATTTCGACTAGGGGTGGCCTCGACATGGAGAATCCGCAGGATTCTCCCAAGCAACTGGGAACTCACCTTTAGTGAGTTCCCAGTTGCCGTCGCCCTCAACATATGCCTGTGGCTCTATCATTGTGCAGATGCACTATGACCTGACAACACTCCCCAACGGTCTCCGGATCATTACACAACAAATGCCGTCGATTCGATCGGTCGCCATCGGATGCTGGGTTGATGCCGGCAGCCGTGACGAAGAGCCGATCGAAGCCGGGGCCAGTCACTTCCTCGAGCATCTGCTTTTCAAAGGCTCGGATCGGCTACCTGCCCGCCATATCTCTGAGGCATTTGACGCGGTCGGCGCCAGAAACAACGCCTTTACCAGCAAGGAGTACACCTGTTACTGGGCCCGGCTCCGCAGCGCCGATCTACCGCTAGCAGTCGACATCCTCTCCGAGATGCTGCAACGTCCCGCGTTCCGTCAAAGCGAGATCGATTCAGAACGTCACGTGGTTTTGGAAGAGATCAACATGAACGAGGACGACCCCACCGACGTTGCCCATGAGCAGTTTGTTACCGCAATGTGGGCGGATCATCCGCTGGCTCCACCAGTTCTGGGAACCCCCGAGTCGATCAATGCGATGACGCGCCAAACCATCCACGACTACTGGCACCGGCGCTATACCCCCAAGACGACCGTTGTGGCTGCTGTTGGCGATCTTGACCACGATGCGCTGGTTGCGCTTGTCGCCGAGCACATGGGGGTTTGGGAGGGGCCGGCCCTCGAAAGGGTGTCAGTAGCCCCCGTTGTCGGGCCCAAGGTCAAAGTCCGCCGCCGCGATACCGAGCAGTCGCACATTGTCTTCGGAACCGAAGGTTTGTCGCGGGGCGACGACCGACGTTTTGCGATAACGGTCGCCAACCATGTCCTGGGCGGCGGCATGTCCTCCAGGCTCTTCCGTGAGATCCGTGAGGATCGAGGGCTGGCCTATGCGGTCCAGGCGTTCCGCATGCCATTCCTCGATACCGGCGCTGCCGCCGTCTATGTAGGAACCACGCCGAGTCAGACGTTCGAGGTGCTGAAACTGGTCCGCACCGAGCTTGACAAGGTCATGGCGGACGGCATCACGGCCGACGAGCTGGAAAGGGCCAAAGGCAACATCAAAGGCAGCCTGGCGCTGTCGCTCGAAGACACCAACGGGAGAATGACGCAGTTGGGCCGTCAAGAACTGACTGGGGTGGAGCATCTCAGCGTCGACGCCGTTGTGGCCCGGATCGAGGCGCTCACCCAACAAGACATTCTCGAGGCCGCCCGCATTGTGTATTCGGGGCCCTATGTTCTTGGGCTGGTCGGACCATTCGAAGAGTCCGAGTTTGCGGAGCTGGTGCAGTGACCCGTATCGGCGTATCTGGTGCCGCGGGACGGATGGGCAAGCTTGTTGCCGAGACCATTCGATACGCAACCGGGTTCGAACTAACCGCTCTCTATGACCCCAACGCTGACGGTGCGGAAATCGCCGGTCTCCGAGTGTCGGCAACACCTGAGGTCATGGTGGATGCGGACGTTGTCGTTGAGTTCACCAACCCTGATGTGGTTATGGACAACCTGCGACGCTGGCACACGCTGGGCCGCCATGTCGTGGTCGGCACCTCGGGATTTGGCGAGGAACGACTCACGGAGCTCGAAGGGTTTTGGGAGCAGGGAACGGCCAACTGTCTTGTTGTCCCGAACTTCTCGATAGGTGCCGTAGTGATGATGCGGCTCGCCGAGATTGCCGCGCCGCACTTTGACGCTGCAGAGGTCATCGAGATGCATCACGACCGGAAGGCAGATGACCCGTCGGGAACGGCAACTGCAACCGCAACA
>JASJHC010000287.1:0-5525 GCA_033791245.1 Acidimicrobiia bacterium
CCGCAAATCGCTGTAACCATGACTGCTTCTGGCGTCCCTGTGCGCCGTATACGGCGCTCAGGGACGCCAGACGCATGAGAGTCGCCGTCGTTGAGCCGTACTTTGGTGGTTCGCATGCCGCTTGGGCCTCCGGGTATCAACAGCACTCGCAGCACGATGTCGTGGTCATTTCGCATAGCGACCGATTTTGGAAGTGGCGGATGCACGGTGCCTACGTCACTCTCGCCGAAGCCTTTGTGGCGGAGGTCGAAGCCAATGGTCCGTTTGATGTGATCTTTGGGTCGAGCATGCTGAACCTGGCTGGCTTCCTCGGCTTGGTCCGACGATCACTCAACGGGGTGAGGGTTGTGGTCTATATGCATGAGAACCAGCTCGGCTACCCGTTGTCGCCGCGGGACAAGCTTGATCTGACCTATCCGATGATCAATTGGACGTCGATGATTGGTGCCGATGTCGTGGTCTTCAACTCCGACTTTCACCGTGATCAATGGTTTGCGGAGATCCCACGCTTCCTCCGCCAGTTTCCCGACTACCAGCAACATCATCTGATTGCCGAGGTGCAGGAGAGGTCGAGCGTCCTGCCGGTGGGAATTGATCTCCGTCGTTTCGATGGCAGGGTTCGTGCCAAGAACCCCGTGGCACGCATCGTCTGGAACCAGCGTTGGGAGTACGACAAGGGTCCGGCCGAGCTGGCCGCCGCCGTCACCGGACTAGATGAGCGAGGGGGCGATTTCGAGTTGGTCCTGGCAGGCGAGCAGTTTCCGACCGACCCCGAAGAGTTCGTGCTGTTGCGCAAATGGCTTGGAGATCGGCTTGTTCACTATGGGTGGGCCGACAACGACTCCTACGTCGAATTGCTCAGCTCCAGCGACATCGTTGTGTCGACAGCTCATCACGAATTCTTTGGCATCTCAATCACGGAGGCCATCTACGCTGGAGCCTTCCCGATCCTCCCCAACCGGCTGGTCTATCCAGAGCGGATTCCCGGCCGCTTCCATGACCGCTGTCTCTATGGCGATGAAGCGGACTTGCTGGAGAGATTGGTGTGGGCGACCGCGCACAGAGAGGACATCGCGGCCATTGCCGGCGAACTCCGGTCGACCATGGCTGTTGCTGATTGGTCAGCGGTGGCGCCGCAGTATGACGAACTGCTCACCAGGATTTCTTAGGCGTCGAAGAGTCGCAGGGTCGGTTGCGATGGTGGTGGCGGCTGGTCGAGCGGGAAATACCCGGGCACCTCATGATGGGGAGTGTCGAGGTAGACCTTTGCTTCGGGGGATGGACCAAATCTGCCGTGAGACCAACGTATCTCGACATGCCCGCGGACTGTGGCATCGGCTCCGCTCGATTCCTCCTGCACTACCGCCCGCCAATGTACAACCGGCTGTTGTGCATCCCGGCTTGCGGTGACGGCCAGGTCACGGAATTTGTAGCGCAGCCGGAAGTCCCATGGGGTCGCAACGCGGAATCGCAGCGGCTGGGAGTCGGCTGACTCGCCGAGCACGAAGTAGGGAGCGGACTCAAGTCGAAGGAGTCGCCACAGCATTGCTTCGCGTTTTCGATAGGTCGACATGTTTGTAGACCAACGGCGTGCCGTCTCGGTTGCAACCACCCGAGAGAATCCGGCGTAGGCATCACCCAACTCGTTGGTAAGGCGGCGGGGCAGCTCCTCGCGCAACTTCTTGATGTCCCCGTCGCTGACCTCTGTGACGCGGGCTGGCAGCGCTAAGTCCCCGATAATGCGTCGGCACTCGGCGTAGAACTCTTGATAGGCGGCCGGGGCCACCTCTTGGTACCACCCGGCTTCGGCCCGGTACTCGCGATCGAGCAACAGGTTCACAAAGAGGTTCCCTGGCGATGGGTTGTGCAAGATATTCGACCCGTATTTGCAGGAAATCAGGAAGACGTGATCGATGCGAAGGTCAGCCGGTATCTGTTCATAACCGGGTGGACGCTGGTTGCCCTTCCATTCGACAGACCAGGGTGGTCGGCCGCGGAGGCCATCGGCGGCCGTGCCAAAAGCAACACCGTTGGCCCATGCTGTGGCGAATTCGCTGGCGTGTGTGCCTGATTCGAGCGCATCGCTCAGATGGTCGAATTGTTGCTCCTCTACATGGAGGAAGTTACGTGGCCGCACCGCAAGAGCCCGCTCGATGTTGGGGAAGCCCATCGTTGCCAATCCGGTGACGATCTCGGTGACCTCAGTCCGGAGAGATGGCACGTCTAAGCGTCCGAGAACAACGGGGAGAACTGCATCTGGGCGCTGAGCAGCGCTTCCGGATAGTCGGCATCGGTGAGTACGTCCTCGGTGTAGACATCGACCGCCACCCCGGTGTGCCCGATCCACATAGCCACAGCATCGCTCCACTTTTCTGCGAGGAGCGCGTCCTGCAGCTGACGTTTTTGCGCATCGGGGATCGGGCCCGCGCGCGCCAGCAATCGCACGGCGAGTGCACGATGCAGCACATCGAGGTCGGCGGCCACCAGCACCGAGGGCGGGTCATCACGGATGACGGCGACCGCGACGGTGGGGTGGCTCATGAGAAGTCCTCGACTTCTTCGGTGGTCCAGAAACCGGCCAATGGCCGGTCGGCGTCACCTCTGGCGTATGCGGAAAGTCGGTCTCGACCCCTGTCGTCGAACATCTCTATCGCATCCCAGAAAGCGCCACTCTTTCCGGCGGTGTGGAGGGCCTTGTCGCCCTCGCTCCCCGGTTGAGGGAGATGTGATGTTAAGAGCAGAAGCCGAACCGGTGGTGCCGATGCCTCATCTTGTTGGAAGCTTTCGCGGAGCACGAGCGCCCGACCGAGCGTTTTCCATACGGTATCGGTGCGGCGGAGGCCACCCCGTGTCGTGGTGAAGGCACCCGACACGTCAATGTACCAAGGGTTGCCGGCTGCGTCGGCGACCAAGAAGTTGAACTGGGCTCCTGTGCCCTTGACGCGATACGAGCGTTTCTCGATGGTGAAACCGGCAGCCTCGAGGGTGTCGTGGGCGATCTGTTGGGCAGCCTTGCCTTCCTTGGTTGCACGTGCCTGGAAGTGATCGCTTGGATCGACCACTGGAGGAGTAGCGGACGTGGAGCGGTCACCGTCATTGGTCGAGCGGCCGCTGGTGCGCTGATGCTCTCTTTCGGCGGCGACCCTTTCCCTGGCGATATCGACGTACTGCGCTTCGAGGTCGTATCCGACCGGGCGGCGGCCCCGCTTGAGAGCGGCGACCAGGGTGGTGCCTGAACCCATGAACGGATCAAGAACCAAGTCACCCTCATAGGTGTAGAGATTGATGAGACGCAGCGGGAGGCCGACCGGAAACGGCGCAGGGTGTCGGGCCCGCCGGGCGCTCTCGGAAGGGATCTCCCAGATGTCGAGTGTCGCTTCCATGAACTCGTCAGCAGTGATTTTGGTGTCGAACGGCAACTCTTGGGCCTCACGAGCTTTTGGCGAGACTGCACGATCAAAGCGCCCCTTGCTGGCGATGATGACCCTTTCGGTGATGTCGCGCAGCACCGGGTTGGTTGCTTTGCGGTACGAGCCCCACGCCACCGACCCGGCTGCACCGTCGGCCTTTTTCCAGACTACCTCGCCGCGCAGCAGCAACTGGAGGCGATCCTGCAAGATATGGATGACGTCCGCGGCCAGGCTTCGGTAGGGCTTTCGTCCCAAGTTGGCGACGTTGACTGCGATTCTGCCCCCCGGTTCGAGTTTGCGGACACACTCCGCAAACACGTCGTGGAGCATCTCGAGATACTCCAGGTAGGAGGCGGGGACTCCGTCCTCACCGAGGTTCTCCTCGTACTCCTTGCCCGCAAAATAGGGTGGTGACGTCACCACCAGTGCCACCGAACCGTCGCCGACCTTGTCCATATGGCGAGCGTCGCCGAGGATGCAAGGTTCGTCGAGAGCCGGTGTAAACCCGAGCTGTTCGTCATCGGAGATCAGGGGCGGGTTGAACCGTGCATAGAACTTTGATGCATCGTGGCTCTGTCGACGCCCCACCCCAAAGGATGATGTCGATGTGGGCTCCCGTTTGATAGTCACAGTCCCTGAACCATAACTCGAAGGTGTGACATGGACGCCCACCGACACTGGTTTCGTTCTCTCCCCAACAGCCGATCAGTTCGGGCAGTGGCTCTACAGTTCGAACGCCGATAGGTTTCGCAACTGTTCGACCTTGTGGATGGCGTTCATATATCGGGCCGTTCCGGTCTTTGAGCGCAGCACCAACGAGTTGGTGAACACGTGCTTGCTGCCGAAACGGACGCCATCCAACAGCTCGCCTGACGTCACCCCGGTTGCCGCAAAGAACGTGTTGTCCGAGTTGACCAGGTCCCGCGTTGTCAGCACCTGGTTGAGGTCGAGGCCCTCTTGCTTGGCGAATTCTCGCTCGCTGTCGTCGCGTGGCCACAGCTTGCATTGGATCTCACCATCAAGGGCAGCCATCGCACATGCCGACGTGACCGCCTCCGGTGAGCCTCCAACACCGAGCAAGATGTCGATCCCGCTATCTGCCTTGGCGGTGGAGATGCTCCCAGAGATGTCGCCGTCGCCGATCAGGGCGATGCGGGCGCCTGCCTCTCGGACCGCTGTTACGAACGGTTCGTTGCGGGGGCGGTCGAGGATGATGGCGGTTACGTCGCCGATCGGCTTTCCGATGGCCTTGGCCACCTCAGCAAGGTTGTGGGCAACCGGCGCTTCGATGTCGACCTTTCCGGCTGCCTCCGGACCGACCGCAATCTTGTCCATGTAGACGAGACTGCCCGGTGCGTACATCGTGCCGCGCGGAGCCAATGCAATGACGGCAAGCGAACCCGGCATACCCCTGGCGGTGAGACGAGTCCCGTCGACGGGGTCCACTGCCACATCCACCAACGGTGGTTTGCCGTTCCCGACAACTTCGCCGTTGAATAGCATCGGGGCTTCGTCCTTCTCGCCCTCACCGATGACAACGATGCCGTCCATGTCAATAGTGGAGAGAACCTGACGCATCGCATCGACGGCAGCTTGATCGACGGCCTCCTTGTCCCCTCGTCCTTGATAGCGGGCGGCTGCGATCGCCGCCACCTCGGTGACTCGGACCAGTTCTAGAGCCAGGTTTCTATCGGGTGATTCTGTCATTTGCCATCCCTCCTACGAAACTTTCACGACAAGAGCGTCGCCTTGGCCGCCGCCACCGCACAGGGCGGCTACTCCCAGACCGCCGCCTCGGGAACGCAGCGCATTGATCAAGGTCACGGTGATGCGGGCCCCTGTTGAGCCGAGCGGGTGTCCGATGGCGACTGCACCGCCATTGACGTTGACTATATCGTGGGAGGCTTCCAGCATCCGGGCCGACCACAGGGCCACAGACGCGAAGGCCTCGTTGATTTCGTAGAGGTTCATGTCGTCACGGCTTAGGCCTGCGGTGGCGAGGGCCTTGTCCACTGCCTCTGCCGGTCGCTCATGAAGCGTCGCATCAGGGCCTGCGGTCTGTCCGTATGCCACGATCTCGGCGATGATCGGGAGACCGGCTGCCTCCGCGGCGGC
>JASJHC010000288.1:0-4100 GCA_033791245.1 Acidimicrobiia bacterium
GGAGGAATCTGTTCCTCTGGCCAGAGCCGATCGAGTCGCTCTGCTCCAGGAAATCGCTGACGATGTTCTTGGTTACGGTCCCATTGATCCCTACCTGTCGGACCCAGACGTGACTGAGATCATGGTCAATGGTCCCCATCAGGTATGGATTGAAAAAGCGGGTCGTCTCAGCATTTCCGACACCAGGTTTGTTGATGCAACCCACCTCGAGAGAATCATCGAAAAGATCGTCGGTCAGGTCGGCCGTCGTATTGACGAGTCGACGCCAATGGTCGATGCGCGTCTCCCCGACGGCTCCCGTGTCAACGCAGTCATCCATCCACTAGCAATTGGTGGGCCGTTCCTGACGATTCGTAAGTTCTCAGCAGATCCGTTCACATCTGACCAGCTGGTCAAGATGGGGGCGTTCTCCGAGCAGGTCGCTGGCTTCCTGCGCCGTTGCATCTACGGGCGTCTCAACGTCATCGTGAGCGGCGGTACCGGCTCTGGTAAGACCACTTTGCTCAACGTTTTGTCCAGCTTCATTCCTGATACCGACCGGATCATCACCGTTGAGGATGCCGCCGAGCTCAGGCTGAATCAGATGCATGTGCTGTCGTTGGAAGGCCGTCCGCCGAACATCGAGGGCAAAGGTCGAGTGACCATTCGCGACCTGGTCCGTAACACGTTGCGGATGCGGCCCGACCGTATCGTCGTCGGTGAGGTCCGTGGCGGAGAGTCCTTGGATATGCTCCAGGCTATGAATACCGGTCACGATGGCTCGATGACAACGGTTCACTCCAACACGCCAAGGGATACTTTGTCTCGTATCGAGACGATGGTGCTGATGGCGGGTATGGACCTGCCGATCCGAGCGATTCGGGAGCAGGTGTCTTCAGCCGTGGACTTGGTGGTCCACCTCAACCGTATGCGGGATGGGTCACGCCGCGTGACTCAGGTGACCGAGGTTGTCGGTATGGAAGGCGATGTCATCACCACCCAGGATCTTTTCATGTTTGACTATGGCATGGGCATGGACGACGAAGGCATGTTTAAGGGACGTCTCAAAGCGACTGGTATTCGCCCGTCTTTCAGCGACCGTCTCACCGACTTCGGCATCAATTTGCCGCCGGAGTTGTTTGCCCCCGAACCGTTTGTTGGCAGGTAGAACATGCGACGTCTTCTCACCACCGCCGTTCTAGCCATCGCCATGATGACGTTGGCGGCTTCTCCGGCACTGGCGCAGAGCTCCGGATCGAGCAGCAAGTCTTCCTTGCTGATTCTGGTTGGGGCGATTGCGGCCGGCGTGGCGTTGTTCCTACTCATCCTCATTCTGTTCGGACCCAACACTTCGATTGAACGCGATCTGCGCGGTCGGCTCGGGGCGTATACGGGGGATGACGAGGATCGAGGCAGGCTGTCAAGGATCCCGCTGCTACGCCGCTTCGTCACCGGAGCGGAGGACATCGCCCGTGACCGGGGGTTCATCAACCAGATCGAGACCGCCCTGGACCAGGCAAACCTGCCGCTGCGTCCCGGTGAGGCAATCGCAGGCATCATCGGTATCGCCGGATTGGTCGGCTTGATGGTCATGGTGTTCCAGCAGAGCCCCATCTGGGGAGGCGCAAGCGGGATCTTGATCCTCGCCATTTCGGTCGTGATGGTGCAAGGAGTTGCGTCTCGTCACAAGGTCAAGTTTGAGAACCAGCTTCCCGATACGCTGAACCTGCTCTCGACCTCACTCAGATCGGGTTACTCGCTGCTGCAGGCAGTGGAAGGTGTGGCTTCGGAAGCTCCTGAGCCGACTGCCCGCGAATTCGGTAGAGCTATGACCGAGACCCGGCTGGGTCGATCGCCGGTTCTTGCTCTCAAGCAAGTTGCCGACCGTATGGAGTCGCTCGACTTCGACTGGGCTGTGCTTGCCATCAGCATCCAACGTGAAGTTGGTGGAAACCTCGCCGAGGTGTTGCAGACCGCAGCTGATACGATGCTGCAGCGCAACCGGCTACGCCGCGAAATGAAGGCGTTGACCGCAGAAGGCCGGGTCTCCGCCTACGTGCTGGGATCACTTCCGGTGTTTCTGTTTCTCTTCCTCTTCACGTCACGGCGTGACTATCTCCAGCCGATGCTGGACTCGACAACAGGACTGTTCGCCCTCGGTGGCGCTGTGTTCATGTTGTTGGTGGGAATCTTCTGGCTCTCCAAGATTGTGAAGGTGGATGTCTGATGGACCAGGCACTATTTGCTGCGATTGCAGTTGGGGTCACCATCGGTGCAACTGCTATTTTTATCGGCGGCGGAGTAATCCGGGCCCGAGCTAGCGCGTCGCGGCGGTTGGCAGGGCTTCGTGAATCACGAATCGACGTACTAGACAAGGGCTTCTCCGAAAGGGCTGTTGCTCCGATGTTCCAGGGTGTCGGTCGGTTGTTCATGCGCTACACCCCCCAGGGTTGGGGAGCGCGTGTAGATAGGCGATTGATAATTGCCGGCTGGACGCCGCGCATTGACGCCAGTTCCTGGGCGGCGATCAGGGTTCTTGGAGCGGTCTTCGGCGTCCTTCTGGCGTTCTATGTGCAGGGACAGTTGACCGGATCATCACGGCTGATCGCCACCGTCGGTGCCCTCTTGGTGGGTGCTCTCGGTCCCGAGGCGATTCTCAGCCGCCGTGTTGACGAGCGTAAGGAGAAGATGGAACGCGATCTTCCCGATGTCATCGATCTCCTGGTCATTAGTGTGGAAGCTGGCCTTGGGTTCGAGGCTGCTCTGGGTCGCGTTGTGCAGAACGTTCCGGGCGAGCTCAGTGACGAGTTCTCGCGGATGTTGCAGGAAACACGAGTCGGTGTCAGTCGCAACCGGGCACTCCGCTCGCTTGCCGAACGCACCGACGTTGATGATCTGAACACTTTTATTATGGCCCTAACGCAGGCCGACGCATTTGGTGTCTCGATCTCGCGCATGTTGCGAGTACAGGCAGACGAGATGCGGGTGCGGCGCAGGATGCGCGCACAGGAGCGTGCTTTTGCTGCTCCGGTAAAGATGACATTCCCGCTGGTGTTGTGCATCTTCCCCGGTATCTTCGCGGTGCTGTTGGGTCCTGCTGCGATTCAGATCTCTGAAACCATCCTGTAGGCCGCTGTGCCGCGGCTCCGTGTCTCTCACTTACGGTTCTTCGTCCCGCTGATTGTCCTTGCATGGCGAGCGTCATTGCCAATCGGAGATAACTCTTTCCTGTGGCACGTCCGGGCGGGCACGGTGCAACTCGATCTTGGCAAGGTCCTGACTACTGACATATTTTCCTTCACGGCATACGGCGAGGCGTGGCGGACGCAATCGTGGCTGGCTGAACTCGCCTATGGATGGCTAGAGAACCTGACCGGAGGCATCGGCTGGGTCCCCGTCATGAAGTTCATCGCCATGTCGGTCACAGTGGTTCTTGTCGCCATCGTCGTTCACAAGGTGGTGGGTCGGCGCAGCGGAGTCACGCTGGCCGCGTTGCTGCTACTGGTATGGCAAGCCGTGCCCTTCGGTGTAGCCCGGCCGGCTCTCTTGGGATTTGCTCTGCTTGCTGTGGTCGTTGCTTTCGCTCACATGGATCGCCGACCCCTGTGGCTTCTCCCCATTCTCTTTTGGTTCTGGGCCTCCGTACACGGGATGTTCGTCGTTGGTCTGGGGTATCTGCTCCTGGATGCTCTCCGGCGCCGGTCACGGCGTCAGATGGGGGCAGTTGTGATCTCGGGGGTGGCAACTGCCTTTACCGCTCACGGCTTGGGTGCATGGTGGATACTGCTTCAGTTCAGCAGGAGTAGCGGTGCTCTCGACTTGATAAGGGAGTGGCTTCCTCCAGATTTCTCGAACCCGTTCCTGATGCCGTTACTAATCGTGATACTTGGTGTCATAGTGGCAGGCACGCTGGGACGGCTTGTTCCCGAAGACTTGTGGATCTTGGTGCCTTTTGTTGCGTTCGGGGTGATGGCAGAACGCAACGTGTGGCCGGCGACAATCGTGCTGGTCCCGTTGGCCGTGCGAACTTTCAGCGCCGGCGTGAAGGAAGCCAAGGAGATTCGTGCCGAGCCGGTATTGGTCAACTGGGCGATCGCAGTACTGCTTGTCGGCGTCGCCGC
>JASJHC010000289.1:0-4387 GCA_033791245.1 Acidimicrobiia bacterium
TTCGAACGAAACGGCGAAATCACATCCATCGAGGTGAGCCTCCCGAGCTCGACAATCACCCGACAATGACTCCGCGCACAAACGTTTACAGCCCGCCAAGTGTGAGAAGCCACATCACCAGCGCTCCCGATCGCCAGCCACCCGACCACCAGGTCTGGCGTCCACCAGCGCCGTACACGGCGGCGGCGGACGCCAGACTCTCATACGGATGCCGCTATGACTTCTGACTCGGTGACGGTTCGCCCTGCTCTCTCAACGATCGATGAGGGGCTGTTGTTTGCCCGGTATCTCAACGTGGCGGCCGACGGTGCCTTTCGAGCGCTGCTGGGCAGGGGTTATGACCGGGTGATTGGGGAGGCATACCGGAGTCCCGCTCACGACTTGTCCTATGAGACTGCCGTGTTCGCCGAACGGTCTGGTCGTATCGTTGGGATGGCGTCGGGCTACACGTCACAACAGCATGAGCAGTCATCGGACGAGCCCCTGCGTCGGGCTGCCGGGTTCCGGATGGTGCGGATGGCTGCTTTCTCAAGGCTCGGACGTGGCATGAAGAGGTTTATCAAAACCGTCGCAGATGGCGACTACTACCTCCTGGCCGTTGCCGTCGACGACCAGTATCGAGGAGCCGGTATCGGTTCGACGCTCCTGGACTACTCCGAAGGCAGGGCTCGTACGGCGGGGTGTATTCGTATCGTTCTCGATGTTACGGAGAAGAAGGCGGAGGTCCGTCGGCTCTATGAGCGCCGCGAGATGGAAGTCGAGGCCAAGTCGCCTTCGTTCCTGTTTATTCCCGGCGCCCGTGCCTGCCGGATGGTCAAGCCGCTCTGACCGAATCCGTCCACATACGGCAAACCTGAGCGGGTCGGCTTTGCTACGCAGCAACCAGGCAAGGGGACCTCACCGCCTTCGCCCTCGAAGCCCTCACCCACATGACTGGTCGAGGGTCATCGCCAGGACCCAGCGACATGCCGTAACACCCTGTCCGTTTATCCCTGGTCGCACGCTCGCGGGTACCGGCGGAGGAGCGACGCCAGCGACCTGTTCCTGCAGGTCTTCTACTCCGGCTTCTACCGGATCAAATGAAAAAGATCGCGGGCCTCAAAGCAACGGGATCGTGGTCGAGGAACGCATCCCTCACGTGATGGTCGCCAACGAATTCAACCGGGACTACCTGGAGACCAAGGCCACCAAGAGCGGCCACCTGCTCGAACTCGATGCGCAATCGGAGTCGATCGTCGCCTGACGTCGACGCCGCTTATCGCTGAAGATTCTCGGTGGTGAACGACCCAAAATGCTGCTGGTCAAGCCAAGCTGTTTCCACCAGAGCGGCGTTCTCGAAGTAGCAGGCGTCCATCTGCGGTACGAGCACTGATTCATCCGTGCCGGGGATGGGGTGAGCGCCTCCCCCGAATTCGATACCGTCTTCGCGCCAGTTGAACGCCTCGTCCACGACGACGCCGTCGATGGCCGCCATGCACTCCAGGGAAGCCGTCACTGCCGCTTCGACCTCGGCCGGCGTCACCACGTTGTCGGCGAGCGCAGCCTGCTGGACGACCGGAACTACCCCTCCGTACTGGTACTCGAGAAGAAAGCCGAACGACTCAATGTGGTCGGCCCGCGCACACGACGCCAGCACGATCAGGATCAGGATTGTCACCGTTGTTCTCATGTCACCAACGTAGGACGAGGGAGCCCAATCGGGTAGTGCCGAAGGATTCGATCGGGCGGGCTATTTGTACCTGGCTGTGGTGTCGACCTCTGACGAATGCGTGGATGCGCCGCTTTGTGGGACACGCACGTGGGTGCATTCGAGCACGCACCTACCGCGCCTACTACGAACACAACCGCCGTTGCGTCACGAAGGCACCAGCTGACACACCGGGCGTCGGCAGACTCTGATATTGCCTGTTTCGGGCCGAAACCGGCTCACTTGGGTCTCGACCGAGTGCCTCCAGGCGCTGGACTCATCCCGCGGGCGTGTGAGAGAGCGCGTAGGTGAGTGCCGATATGTGCTTGTCTAGCGAGGGGGCGTTATCGCCCATATTGGGTGTTCGGTGCGGCGTTAGCGGCGGCCCGCCTCCCAGTAGGCACCGATCCGGTCGACGAAAGACGAAGGCTCCTCCACGTACAAGGCGCTGCCGAGCCTTAATGCCTGAGTCTGAAGGGTGGTCCGCCGCTCGTGGATCAGCGCAACCAGCATCCAGAGCTCGCGGTCATCGCGGCACGATGCAGGGTGCTCCAAGACCGTCTTCGCGAGGACTGCCAGGTCGTGGTCGTAGCCAAGGAGCTTGCCGAGTTCGTCAAGGCCTTTGGCGGCCGGGCCGATGAGTGCCGGGTACATCGGCGTCAGTGCCTCCATCTGATAGCGAAGGTACTTCACCCGCTTCCGCCATTCGTGGAGGTCCTCGACGGCCCTCGTCGCCCCAGCCCGTTCGAGCCCGCGATAGCCCCGCCGGTACACGCGCTCGATTCCTCCGGCGATGGCGCCATAGTCGTCGGTGATGGCCTCTTCAATCGGGAAGTTCGCAAAGCGGGAGCGGGCGGTGCCAAGACTGCATATGGCATGGGACAATATCGGTCTTGTGACCATGCGACGCTGTTCCTCTCGGCGGGCAAGCAGCCATGCGTCCGGTGTCATGAATGTCTCTTCATCGAGCAGGTCGGCATAGGTACCGCGGAGCCTCCGCAGAGTCTCGACAAGCACCCAGCCATCACGGACGGAGGACATGGTCCGCGCCGTGTCGCGTAGTACAACGTTCTCTTCGCGGTAGGTGCGATACCCGACGTCGTCCCGAACAAGACGGAGCATGGCCCGCAGCCGTTTCATCCTCTTTCGGGCGGAATGTACTCCTTCGTCGAAGGAACTATCTTCGTGCGGGCGGAGGTCGGCGATGGCTCGGCTCAGCAGTCCGATACTGATCCGTTGTACGGCCCGTGGCAAGGGCTCATCGGGGACGATGCTCCGACCCGGTCGTGCGATGGTTGATGCTGTCGCACTCGGGGTGATGCCGATGATGCCATAGGAACGCTCCGTCTCCACCTTTCGCCCATGGTCCTCTGTCAACAATGGATTGGCCTCCCCTGTGGTTCCCGTCCCTTCATCCCTGATCGCACGAGGATCGCCGCCGCCCTCGACGTCGATCTGCGTGCCGGCGCGGGCTCCGTTTCTGGAACGAACAGGGACCCAATTGGTCTCGCGAAACTCATCCTAGGACAACGAGCCGCGGCTGCACCCTCACCGCCGGTACAGTCGACCACTGGTTGAGGAGGGTGGTGCCGATCCCCTCACCTCGGTGCTTGGGCGCCACACGGATCTCGGAGATGCACTGACCATCCGGCGGACATGTGATCTCAAGCCCGGATCATGGCACGCCTATAATGGCCACATGAACGACTCGCTGCTTGATGTCACTGGCGTCGGTCCTGCAACCGCCCAACTGCTTGCCGAGGCCGGCTTCACCAGTGTCTCGTCCATAGCCAACGCCGAACCGAACGCGCTGGCGATGGTTCTAGGCATCGGACCGGTGCGCGCCGCATCGCTGCGGACCGCGGCGCAACGACTCCTTGCGGGGAGCGAACTGGTATCTACCGCGGTGGCGAGCGGCGGGCCAACAAAGAGAAAAGAACGGGCGAAGAGAGCGAAGAGGGCGCAGAGACTGCGCAAGCAGGCGAAGCAGCTACGCAAGCAGGCCAGGCAGCTCACCAAGAAGGCGAAGTCGACGAAGTCGAAGAAGAAGCGCAAACGGCGACTACGCGAAGCAGCCAAGCTCGAGGCAGCCGCCAAGAAGGCGCGCCAGAAATCCAAGAAGCTCCTCGCCAAGTGACGGCGCCGCCGAACTCGGCGGAAGGCTCCCGGATGCCTGCAACCAGGCGCCCATAACGCGTGCCTCCAGGTGGATCAGCAGTCGATTGCTCCTGCCCTAGATCCGACCTCTTGTTAGAACTGGACTTGATTCGGGGGCTCGACGTGTCTTCGGGTTGGGATTCTTGATGGCTCGCTCGTGAACCGGCTGCCCAACCTGGGTTTGGGTTGTGGCTCTTGAATGACTGGCGGCCTGGACCCCGGATCTACAACCGGTTCCGATCCCGCTGCTGGAACCCCGCGGTGGAGAAGTCGGTCGGTCGTCCCTGCACACCCCCACGACCTCCGGCACACTCACGTAGCGATACTGATCGCGCAAGGAGAATCCCCAAAATACATCGCGGATCGGCTCGGCCATGAGAGCACTCGGACCGTTTTCGACGTCTACGGCCACCTCTATGAAGGGGTAGATGAGGCCGCCACCGACCGTCTTGAACAGCTCAGAAATAGTTCACGAGCGGACCAGGCGCGGACCAAACGTGGCCCAGAGGTCGTCGAGCTCTCCAGCAGAAAGCCGGAATCCCT
>JASJHC010000290.1:0-2988 GCA_033791245.1 Acidimicrobiia bacterium
GTCAATATTGCGAGAAACGCACTAGGAGGAAAGATGTCCGAAAAAGTATTTAAGCAGATCACCGTGACCGGATGTTCGACGGAGAGCTACGAGAAGGCCATCGAGGCGGCGGTCGAAAAGTCGTCCGAGAGTCTCAGGGCACTCTCATGGTTCCAGGTCACCGAGTTCCGCGGCGGTATCAACCCCGATGGAGGCATCGAGTACCAGGCCACGCTCAACGTCGCGTTCAAGGTCGACTAACAAGTCACGAGCAGAACTCTCGTTTTGAGGCGACATCCTTGCAACCCGTTGCAGTTCACGGTATTATCCGCCGCGCGTGGGGCCGTAGCTCAGTTGGGAGAGCGCAGCGTTCGCAATGCTGAGGTCGTGGGTTCGATCCCCATCGGCTCCACCAATAATTCCCCGCGAATCGGAAATCCGATTCGCGGGGAATTATGGTTTGGCGTCGCGGACTCCCCAAAAGCCGACCACTCGCTTCCGGCTATCGCCGATTGAAAAAGCCCAACCAAGACCCGTACTGTCATAATCAGTCTATCCAGACTGGGGGCTGAATGCATATGGGGATTAGGCTGCCATGAACGAGAATTCTACAGACGGCTTTCCCAATTCCGAGCAACGCAAGATCATCGACAAGCTCGATGGTGCACTGTTGGTTCTGGCTCCCGCGGGAACCGGCAAGACGCGAGTCATGGCCAACCGCTTGGCGGCAGCAATCGGGAACGGCGTCGACGCGGACCGGACGCTTGGGGTGACGTTCACCAACCGCGCAGCAGGGCAGATGAAAGCTCGAGTTGAACATCAACTGGGGAGCACAGCCCGGCAAACGAATGTCCGCACATTCCATGGTCTCTGCGCTTGGATGTTACGCCAAGAAGCGAAAGACCTTGGGTTGCCGCGGGACTACGTCATCTATGACGAGGAGGACAGCAAAGAGGTCCTTCGATACTGCCTGCGGGACACATCGATTAAACCTCAGGAAGCGTACTGGGAGATTTCGAAGCTCAAATCGGGGTGTCCCGATGAGTCCCTTTCCCTGTCTGCGGCTACTCAGCTGAAAATCAACTGGCCACGTCCCGAACTCGCCTCCCCTGCAGCCGAGTATCACCAATTTCTCGCTGACCGCCACGCTCTTGACTTCGCCGATTTGATCTACCGTACGCGCGCCATGCTCGCTCTTTTGCCCGACAAGCGGGAAAGATGGTCGCAACGTTTCGACTGGATTCAGGTCGACGAAGTTCAGGACACGCACTTTTCCGAGTACGAGGTCATTCGCTATCTCGCCTCCCGCACCAAGGACGTGGCGTTCTACGGGGATATCGATCAGACCATCTATGAGTGGAGGGGTTCGGACCCAGGCTCCGTGCTTGCCTTGTTCAAACAGGATTTCGACCCCGTTCAGGAGTTCTCCTTGGTCGACAACTACCGGGCGACCCGCAAGCTTCTGGAGGTTGCCGACAAGTTCGCCTCGACCTTTGAAAACCGGCGTACCCGCATCCGACCCGCCCCCGGCTTGCCGGCGGGCGAAACCCCGACTTTTGAGAGAGCCGGCCACCCAAGCAAAGAGGCGGAGTGGATTGCCGAACAAACAGCCGCGCTGAACCAATCCGGCGGAGCTCGCACAGCGGTGTTGACCCGCACTCACAAGCGGTCCCAAACAGTCTCTGATGCGATGTACACCATCGGTGTCCCACACGTGACGGTTGAACAGTTCGAGTTCTTCAGGCGTCAGGAAATCAAGGATGTTCTTGCCCGTATGCGCCTCATCCTCAATCCTCATGACACCGGCGCTTTGGGCCGGGTCACCCGTCGCCCTGCATCCGGGATCGGCAAAGCCACGCTCAGGACCATGTGGCAGGAGGGCGAGCCGGCCGGTCTGCGCCTCACCGATCTGATCAAACCGGAAACGCACCAGTCCGGCGATCCATTCGGCCCATTATTGGGCAGTCTCGATCGTGGTGTCGTGGTGGTGTTGGATGTGGAAACCACGGGTTTGTCCCCGGTTGAAGATGAAGTAGTGGATGTAGGAGCAGTTCGCATTGTCGATGGTGCGATTGAAGCGCACTTCGAAGCTCTCTTCCGCCCGACCCGACCTGTCGGCGAGTCTTTCCTCGTACACGGTCTCTCAGACGCGGTATTGCAGGACCAGGGGCAAGATCCAGAGGCGGTTTACGAGCAGCTTCGAGAATTCATTGGCAGCGCCCGGGTAGTGGGCCACAACGTCCGTTTCGATCTGTCCATGCTCAAAGCGCACAGCACCAGAGTTGGCACGAAGATGGAGTTCCAATCTTGGGACGATACGCTTGAGATCAGCCGGAGGCTGCTGGATCTCGAGCGGTACGATCTCGCAACATTGAGCCGGCTTCTCAACTCAACGCATCGCCCAACCCACAGGGCACTGGCTGACGTCGAGGCGACCGCTGAGATCCTGCTGCATCTGCGGGGAAAGCTTGCAGCCGGCGAAACACGTCGCCGTTCGCTCATCGAGAAGTTCGGCAAGCCTTTCGAGCCTTTGGCAGACCTGTTCGCTTCCTGGGAGGCAGCTGCAGAAGAACTACGGCCTGCTGAGCTGTGCAAATTGATTGTGAAACAGTCGGGGCTCGCCGACTACTACTTGGACGATGTTCGCCGATCCGGTCATATTGAAGAACTGGTTCTCTTCTTCTCAGACAACGATGATGACCATGCGTCGCCGCGCGCATCTCTCGAAGACCTGGTACAGAATGCATCGCTGGCGCGCAACGTAGATCACCTGTCAGAGGATGACCCTCGGATTCCAGTTCTGACGATCCACCAAGCCAAAGGACTGGAGTTCGACAACGTCTTCGTCGCCGGCGTATCGGAAGGTGAGATTCCCTCCTTCTTCTCCGTCCGAGATGGCAAGGTTGAAGAAGAACGCCGGTTGTTCTACGTGGCCATCACACGAGCCAAGCGTCGGCTGTTTCTCTCGTGTTTCGAGGTCAACGACAATGGATACACCGCCGGACCCAG
>JASJHC010000291.1:0-5657 GCA_033791245.1 Acidimicrobiia bacterium
CGCGCACACCACCTGAAGCCGCCGCGTATATACGCCGCCACGGACGCCAGACCCCCAGCTCGGCTTGGGCTCACGCAGGTCGGATGGACCCCCGTCGCTCGATGACGTGGCAGACTGATACCTTATGGACTGGAACCGCGACGGCACTCTTGTTGCACTGTTTGTTGTGCTGTTTCTGGTCGCCGTCGTTCTCGCCGCCGCCGAGACCGCATTGGTGCGGGTATCCCGCGTTCGCATCGCCGCCCTTGCCGAAGACGGCAGCCGACGTGCGGCACGCACTCTCCGACTGCTCGATGACCTTCCCCACGTCCTCAACACAACCTTGCTGGTGGTGCTGCTCGTTCAGATCGGGGCGGCCACAATTACCGGGATCCTTGCCGAGCGCTGGTTTGGCAGCCTTGGGGTCACCATTGCCACGCTGGCTCTCACTGTGTTTCTCTTTGTGTACTCCGAAGCCATCCCCAAGACCTACGCATACAGAAACGCGGCAACGGTAATTATGGCGCTTGCCTACCCAGTTGGGGTACTCACCTCCCTGCTGCGGCCCGGCGTCTCCCTTTTGGTCAAGTTCGCCGATCTCCACGCCCCGGGCCGGGGTATTGCCACTACTCCCACGGTCACTGAGCGCGAGCTGCGCAGCCTGGCGGCTTCGGCGGCCACGGAAGGCGAGATAACCGCCGCCGATCTCAAGCTCATTGAAGGTGCGTTCCGGCTCGGTGACCGTATTGCGGAACAGGTGATGGTTCCGAGGGTCGACATGGTGGCCGTATCGGCGTCGGCCACAACTGAGGAGGCGCTGGAATTAGCGATAAGGACAGGTCATCGCAGGCTCCCGGTCCACGATGGCGATATCGACAACATCATCGGTATCGTCCGGCAACGAGATCTTGTTGTCGGCAGTGGGGGCGACATCCGTGACATGGCCTACCCACCACTGTTCGTTGCAGAATCCAAGAGAGTTCTCGAGTTATTGCGTGAAATGCAGGAAGGGGGGACTCACGTTGCCATCGTTATCGATGAGCACGGTGGTACCTCAGGGATGGTGACGATTGAGGACATCGTCGAGGAATTCTTTGGGGTCGTGAGCGAGGAGGGTGTTGTTTCTGACCCCTTGCTCAAGAACCTTGGTGGCGGCAGCTGGTTGGTTGATGGAAGGCTATTGACGGCAGACCTCGAAGCCGGCGTTGGCCGCCGATTCCCCGAAGGCGACTGGACAACGGTCGGGGGGATGGTGATGGGCCTGGCCGGCGAGCTGCCCCGAGTAGGCACCGTGATCGATGCCGGAGTTGCAACAGTGCGGGTCACGGGCGTCGTGGGTCGTCGGATCCGGCGGGTCGAGGTTATCTTGGCGGAATCCAAATAGGGTCAGGCCCGGTTTGGACTCGCAGTTCTTAAAGGAGGTGGGCGTTCTGAATACGCTCGTAACGGTTCATTCGTGGATTCGTTGGCTGGTGTTGGTGGCATTGGTCGGGGGAGCAGTCGTCGGTTTGCTTCGCCGCAAGGCGGAGTGGAACCCAAGCGTCTTCCAGCTTGCGGTGATGGTTGTGGACATCCAAGTAACCATCGGTCTGGTCATCTGGTTCTTCTACGACGGTTGGAAGAGGGACTTCTTCTACAAGGTTCTCCATCCCGGGTTCATGATTCTTGCTCTTGCGATCGCTCACATGGGTTTTGCCGTCGCCAAGAAGCGCAAGGATGCGAGCTCCTGGCTGATCGTGGCTGGGTCCTTTGCCGTCTCGCTAGCGCTGATCATCGGTGCGATTCCGTGGGACCGGCTCTAGAAGTCCCGTCTGTGCTGTCGTATCATCTCGACAATGACCGGTTACTCGACGCCACCGCAACCAGCGCCCCCGCCACTTGGAGGACGTCCTGAGGACCGGCCTGAGCCGGGCCAAGACCCTGTGTGGTGGGTTCGGCTGACCGTTGAGGAGAGTTGGTGGAACCGCACCTGGTTCCGAGCCACCCTTGCGGTCTCGATCATGGCGATTCTGTGGGTGGTTTTCGAGCTGGCTGCCTAGACGCGAAGTCGGAGATCGGCATCGGTGTCGCAGTAGTCGCGGATTGTCATGTCTCCACCTCGAATAGTGCGTTGGCGGTTGTGACGTAGGTGGTGCCGGCGATTCGACCGACTGCGCGGAGGCGGTCGTGGTCGATCCGAGTGCCGTCAAGGACATCGTTGGCGACGTGCAAACGAACTATGTCACCGAAGACAGCGGATGCAGAGATCGGGTCGCCGAGGTCGACGATCTGGCTGACTCGGCATTCGAGCACCGCCAATGCCTCGCCGACATATGGTGCTGCGACCGCCACACCGGTCACCGCGGTTAGCCCGACCTGCTCAAACTCGTCGACGTCCGGCGGGAACTGCTCGGAGCTTGCGTGCATCGCTTTGGTTAGCGACTCGTCCACAATGCTGAGAGTGAACACACCGGTGGCAAGGACGTTGGCCAATGAATCCTTGATCCGCCCTCCGGGCCGTCCCGCCGAGAACAGGGCGGTCGGCGGTGTTGCCGCCACGACATTGAAGTAGGAGTATGGGGCGAGATTGCGATGTCCGTCTACGTCGACCGATCCCACCCACCCGATCGGGCGGGGAATAACCAAGCCGGTCAGAAGCTTGTAGCGATCGATTCCGGCGAGATCATTCAGATCGAAGATGGTCTTTTCCATAGAGTGACAATACGCATGCGCAGAATCAGAATCGATCCGAAGTAGGTCTCATGTCCATCACAATCCTTGGCATCTCGGGCAGTCTCCGCCGCGACAGCCTCAACCGCGCCCTGCTCCGCGCTGCCGCCAGCGTGCTTCCCGACGGGGTCACCCTTGCTGACGGCGACATTTCCGACCTCCCGCTGTACAACTGGGACGTCGAGCAGGAGTCAGGATATCCGGAGGCAGTGGCTCGCTTCCGCGACCAGATGGCGGCGGCGGACGGCCTCCTCATCTCCACCCCCGAGTACAACAACTCTATGCCGGGCACTCTGAAGAACGCCATCGACTGGGCATCACGCGGCGGTGCCGACTCCCCGCTGAACCGAATGCCAACCGCGATCATGGGTGCGGCAGGGCGTCTCGGATCTGTACGAGCCCAGATGCACCTGCGGACGGTGCTGCTGCATAACGATCTGAGAGTTGTGCAGAAGCCAGAGGTCCTGGTGCCGGGTGGTGACAGCTTTTCGGACGGCGAACTCGTCAACAAACGCTATCTCGACCAAATCCGCCGTCTCACCACCGGTCTGCTCGATGTCATTGCTGCGTCAGGTGTCTAGCTGAGGCGGGCGTCGGTCACGAACAGGTTTCGCATCAGTGGGTCGATCGTGTTCAGTGTGCCCGACACCGTCACTTTCTGGCCCTTGCTGGGAACTGGCCCGGATACCCCTTCAACGACAACCGCGATGTCGGTGTTGCCGTAGAGGTCGTTGTGCACCGTGGCCACGGTGATAGTGGCCTGCATCGTGCTGCCGGTCTGGCGGACCTGCTTGACCTTGCCTGCCCATGAGATCTTCATACCGGCGTAGTGGCTATTGAACTTGGTTCTGGTTTCGAAGCTCAGGTCCGCCCCTCCGAAGAGCTCCTTGGCCAGGACGCTGGCCTCGATGACCTTCCCCGTCGGTTCCGCCGGTGCCGCTGGCTTGGCAAGAGCCTCTTTCCAACCGGCCACGTCCGGGTCGGCCGGCGCCATTCGCTCTAGCTCCCTAAGCCGATCTGCGGCCTTGGCGTCATCACCGGCGGCGGCCAGTGTCTCTACCTCGAAGATACGCTGGTCGACATCCTCAGGTTGGCTCTCCACCGCTTCCCGGATTCGCTCCGCGACCTCGCTCAGTAAACCTTGCTCGCGGCTCACCACCATCGTGTCACTGACTCCGGCCCGCGGTGATGCCAGCTGCTGTGCGGTGGCAACCAAACGTTGCGTTGTCGACGCCAGCACGTCGGCGTTGTTCTCGAACTTGGCCTTGACCACCTTGATGTCTGAATCGGTGAGTACTGCACTGGGATATGAGGCCATGAGACGCAGCAGACTGGAGCGAACCGAAGGCGTCAGGAACGCAACGAGCTTGGCCTGGTCAGACGTCTTGATCTTGAAGGCGCCGTCGAACACAGGGTCGCCCACCTCCACATCCTCGATACCGAAGAGTTTGCCGAAGAACGAGAAGCCGCCTTCTCGCTGCATCTTCAGACCGAAACCGAGTGGCGGATACCCGACCCGGTAGCGGGTGTAGGTGGTGTTGTTGTTGCCCGACCGCTGTGCATATGTGTCAATGGTGACGGGTAGTCCGTTGAGCCTGCCGCTGATCGTTGGTTTGGCGAGACCACTCTTGACCTGGACTTGGAGACCAAGTTCGGAAGCCACCCGTCGCCATGTCTCGACCGTCTTTTGGTGCGACTTCCACGCCAGGTAAGCAATGGCGGCGATGATCAGAATGATGATCGGTATGAGTTCCATCAGTAAGTCCCGCCCAGCTTGGTGTGGTCCCAGGTGATGATCTTGTTGGGTTCGACGACCACTGCGGTGTTCTTGGAGGCAAACCGCCCAAAATCTGCTTCCAGGGCTTCTGCATCCAGTTCAACCGGGGTGTCGTTGATCATCGGGTACTTGGCAGCCAGACCCCCGTATACCGAAAGAACGTAAGCAGGGTCGGTAACCAACTGGGCGGTTCCCTTGATCATCACGCCCTGCAACTGTGAATAGTTGTCACCCGTTTCGACCAGGACGGTCATCTTGGGGTTACGGGCCAGGTTCACGATCTTCTGTGATTTTGTGAACGAACGAAAGACGACTTTGCCTTCGTCCATGACATACCACATCGGCGCAAGATGCGGCCATCTGTCGCCGCCGATCGTGGCTACCTCGAGAACCGTGTTGGAACTGAGAAACTGTTGGACCTCTTGTGGGGTCATAGTTATGTCTTTGCGTGCCATAGACGCAACATAGCGGGTCTGCGGAATGCCGCCGAGGCGGGTAACGTTCCACTGGATGCGACAACACGGGCGACCCTGGTGGCGGCCGATGTAGACGTTGCTAACACATAGGAATCTGCAAAGACCGGAATGGGAGTGGCTGCCCGCAGGGCAGCCACCATCCCCCAACAAACTTCGTGGGGAGAGGGAAAGAACCAATGACAAAGAAGCTCACCGCACCAGCGATCAAAGCCCGCAAGGGTGGCGAGAAGCTGACGATGATCACCGCATACGACGAGCCATCAGCCCGTATTGCGGATCGGGCCGGTGCCGACATCATTTTGGTGGGCGACTCGGTTGCCAATGTGGTTCTGGGTCGAGGTGACACCCTGGCTATGACCGTTGATGAGATGGTCTATCACACTGCTGCTGTCTTGACTGCCGAGCCATCCGCACTCGTTGTTGGTGATATGCCGTGGCTCAGCTACCACACCACTCCTGAGGAAGCGGTCCACAATGCCGGCCGGCTCATCCGTGATGGTGGTGCGGGGGCAGTCAAGCTCGAAGGCGGGCGCAAGCGTCTTGATGTGATCCGAGCCGTGCTCGACGCCGAGATCCCGGTGATGGGGCATCTCGGCCTCACGCCGCAGTCCGTGCATGCCATGGGCGGGTATCGGGTTCAGGGCAAGCAGGCTGCCGCGGCATACGAACTCATCACAGATGCCAAGGCTCTTGCCGACGCCGGCGTGTTTGTAATT
>JASJHC010000292.1:0-4691 GCA_033791245.1 Acidimicrobiia bacterium
CAACTCCGGCACGGTGGGCCCGGTCGAGCAGCACCTCCGGCTCATCCTCGGATGCGAAAAGGTGACAATGACTGTCAACCCACCGGGGTTGCTTTGGCGACATGGTCAGTCAACGTCGGCGGGTAGTTCGACCTTGGAAAACAGCGGAACTGCAGGTCCGAGTGTCGTGCCGGGCGCAACCTCTGGACGCACCCAACGCGGCTGTCTAGCGGAGGTGTCGAGACCGAGAGTGTCCATCACGGATATCGACGTGACGGGCAGGAACGGGGCAAAACCCGCGGCCAACCCGGCAATGGCCTGCAAGGCGACGTTCAACGTGGTCCCAGTCCTATCCATATCTGTCTTGGCCGTCTTCCACGGCTCAACCTCGGAGAGGTATTGGTTTGTTGACTGGGCCCCCAACAACAATGTGGCGAGGGCGGCCCGCAACCTAACGGCAGACAGATGGCCGGAGGCCTCGGCCATCGCCTGGTCGACGGAGTCGAGCACAGCCAGGTCAGCCGCTTCCGGCTCGCCCGCAGAAGGCACAACGCCATCGAAGTAGCGGTGGGTCATAGAGACAACCCTGTTCACAAGATTGCCCCAGGTGGCGACCAGCTCTTCGTTGATGCGCCGCACCAGCTCCGCCTCGGTGATGTCGACATCCGCTGTCTCTGGCAAATTGGCTGCCATCGCATATCGCAGCGCGTCTGGCTCATAGCGTTCGAGGGCGTCGCCGATGGTCATGCCGATACCGCGGCTCGCCGAAGCTTTGCCACCCTTGAAGGTCACATACTGGTTGGCGGGGACATCAGTCGGCAGATGCAGCCCTCCATATCCCATCAGAATTGATGGCCAGATGATGGTGTGGAAGGGGATGTTGTCCTTGCCGATGAAGTAGTAGTGCTCAGCCTCGTCGTTGTGCCACCACTGCTGCCAGGAGTCTGGCGTCCCTTGGTCGGCCGCCCACTCCTTGGAGGCAGACAGATAGCCGATGACCGCATCGAACCAGACGTAGATCTTCTTACCCTCGCCAAGACCCTCCACCGGGATATCAACGCCCCAGTCGATGTCGCGCGTGATGGCGCGATCGTGAAGCCCTTCTTCGATCCAACCGAGGGAGAAGTTGAGGACATGCTTACGCCAGCCCTCGCGACCCTCGAGCCAAGTGCGAAGCCGCTCTGAGAATTCGGAGAGTTTCAGATAGAAGTGATCGGTTGTCCGCTGCTCGGGGGTGGCCCCAGTCATCTTGGAACGTGGATTGATGAGATCGATCGGGTCGAGCGTGCGTCCGCAGTTGTCACATTGGTCACCCCTGGCCTCTGTGTAATCACAGTGGGGACAGGTACCTTCGACGTATCGGTCCGGCAAGAAGCGTTTCGCCTCCGGGTCATAGAACTGCTCGGAAGATCGTTGTTCGATGTAGCCCTTCTCATGGAGACGCAGGAAGACATCCTGGGTCACCGCATGATGGTTCTCGGTACCCGTCGTGGTGAACAGATCCCAGTCGAATCCAAGCCGGTCCCAGTGATCGACAATCTCGGCGTGGTAGCGATCAACGATCTCCTGCGGGGTCACCCCTTCGGTTTCTGCCCTGACTGTGATCGGTGTTCCGTGAACATCGGATCCGGAGACCATGAGGACGTCGTTGCCGATCGCACGGTGATAGCGGGCGAAGATGTCAGACGGTAGATAGGCACCGGCGAGATGGCCGAGATGTCGTGATCCGCTGGCGTACGGCCAGGCGACTGCGACCAGGATTTTGCGAGGGTTTGTTGAATATTCCACAGGCTCGGGATGGTACCAGCCCTATCTCGAACCTCGCCGCTTCGGCTACTGCGGCGAGGACTCTGTGCGCGTCGGTTCCCACTCTCGGTGAGCTTTTGTGTAGTGAGTACGTTTTTCCGACAGCCATGATCCGTCCCAGGTTTGCGCAGGCGCCTGTACAATCGGCCTGACAACAACCGAGGTGTCGGAAAAATCTGACACCGTAGATGGAGGTAAAGACTCTTGAACACCGCAATGGTGCGCAAGATCGACGACCTGGGCAGGATTGTGGTTCCTGCCGAGACTCGACGACTCTTCAATATCCGTGAGGGGGACGAACTCGCCATTTCGGTGGACGGCGACTCGATCATTATCCGCAAACTGGACGCAACCTGTGTCTTCTGCGGCTCAACTGAGGAAGTCGGTGGCTTCAAGGGGCGTGGAGTCTGCGCTTCGTGCCGTTCCGACCTGACCAGCTAGCTAGCTAGAGGTCGAGGTCTTGGTGCGTAGCACCACCTCGTAAAGCTCTCTACGGCTCACCCCAGATTCCGATGCGATACGGCGGACCGCATCGGCCATCGATTCACCCGACTCGATCGCGTTGAGCGTTTCGGCGACAACGCGATCGAGATCGGCAGGTTCTTGCGCTGCTCCCCCGATCACCAGCGTGAACTCTCCGCGCAACTCCTCTGCTGCCCAGTGCTCCGCCGCCACCGCCAGCGTGCCCCGCCATACCTCTTCGAATACCTTGGTCAACTCGCGGGTCACGACGATTTCTCGATCAGACCCCAGCGCAGCAGCCAGGTCTTTGATATCGCTGACGACACGCGACTTTGCGGAGAAGAGAACAACTGTCCGCTTCTCGTCTGCCACCTCACCAAGCCGTTTGGTGCGGTCCTTACCCTTGCGCGGCAAGAAGCCCTCGAATACGAACCGCTCGGCGGGCAGACCGGACAGCGCAAGCGCCGCCGTAACCGCGCTTGGGCCTGGGACCACGGTCACCACTGCGTCTGCAGCTATCGCTGCTTGTACTGCCGTCAACCCAGGATCAGCTATCGAAGGCATACCGGCATCGGTGATCAGGGCGACCGTTTCTCCGGCTTCGAGCCGCAGCTGCAGTTCCTCGGCGCGCCGAGCCTCGTTGCCAACGAAATAGGAACGCAGCACAGTACGCACCCCAAGTGCGCCCAGGAGGATCCCGGCGCGGCGGGTGTCTTCGGCGTATACCAGATCAGCCTCCAGCAACGCCTCGTGCAACCTGGTCGAGACATCGCTGAGATTGCCGATTGGCGTTCCACACAGAATCAGTTTCCCTGGCATCGCGACGAGCATAGATGCAGAGGGACATTCCTACGGAGGGAGCGGCGTCGTCGTCGGGTAGCTCGAGTATCCACGATGCGCCCGCGATGCGCAGGAACGACCCTGGAGCCAGGAGACGGACCGCGATGACCTTCCCCTGGCTGTCTATGCCTATCGCCTTCAGATGGCCGGCGAGGCCTCGCCCGTGGACCGAGGTGGCGGGCAACAGCACACGGTGGTGGCCGGTGCGGACTCCCCGCCACCGCTGGGTCCACGACGATGCGACCAGCACACCGGTGACCATCCAGGCTCGGTCTGTAGAGCTCAGGATGATGAAGCTGTGCGATCCTGCTACGATCTCCGACCTTATGGCAAAGGCAAAACGACGCAAGCTACGCGCCCGCCGCTCTAAGGCGAACCACGGGCGCCGCCCCAACGCCGGTCGCGGCTAAACAGCCGCGCCTCTTCGCTTCATGTGATTCGGTGTCTGTTTGGCGCGCTCGGAACACATAGCCAACTTAGAGCGTGGCGTTGCTGGCCGTAAGACCCCTGCTAGGGAATGCGCGCTTGGGCGACGGCAGCCGCGCCGGCTTCGGCATCTGTCGAGATTGCGAAAACAAAGCCGTCTCCGATTCTGTCCAGATACGCATACCGGCCGTCCTCGGTACTGAAGGTGATGCCGCCGGTATCCCTGACGCCGTCACCCATCTCGAGTGTCTCAGTGACCATGGTGATCAACGCATCTGCCAGCTCGAAGGCGTCATCTTCGGTATCACCCTTGTAAGTAACAACAAAGACGACATCGTCATTATCGAAGAGCACCTGATAGGAGTCGCCACCCCACCCGTTGGCGGCCTGGGCGGCCAACGCAGCGGTGTTGCCGTCGCCAAGAAGCAGGCGGAATCCCCATTCTCCGTATGTTGACAGCTCGTGGGTCTCGTACCCGTCGAGCTCGATAGCCAGCGGGGCAAATTCGACTATGCCCTCACCACTGGCAAACCGCATCGGATGCATCACTGATTCCGTCGAAGGGGGGCGGGCGCTGTAGGCCGCATCAACCGCAGCGATACCGCCCGACGCAACCAGCGACTCAACAAACAACTGCCCGGTGTCATAGGGGAACGCCAAGTCCTCCCGTATCCAGGCTGGAACTGAGTTGATCACAGACGTGGCGTTCATCTGTTCCAGAGCCTCTGTGGCCAAAGACATCTGTTCGGCAAGGGGCAACTCTTGGATATAGACAAGCTGGAAGTAGGTGGCGTCGCCCTCCATGAGTGACAGGAAGGCAGCCGCCTCGTCGTAGCGTTCCTCGTCCCACATGGCTTGGTAGTCGTCGTTGAACAAGAAGTGTTGGTCGGTGAGGGCATGGACAAGCTCGTGGACAACGACACTTGAGTTGAGCGGTGTCAGGTCGGCAGCGTCCCCGCCAATGACCATCTCCCCGGTGTCGAGGTCGTAGAAGCCGGCAACCTGTTCGCTGTAGAGATCGATGAGCATCTCTTCGAGGTCAGCTCCCGGGGCCAACTTGCCGAGTAGCTGGAGGAGTCGGGTGTCGACGGCCAGCTCATCGCTATCGATTTCCTCTTCGAGATCGGCGCGGACCCTGTCGGCCAGCTCCTCGGGGGTAAGGATGGTCACCGTCGGTT
>JASJHC010000293.1:0-16797 GCA_033791245.1 Acidimicrobiia bacterium
GACGCGGGTCTGGTCGGCTGGATCGTCGACGATCCAGCGTTCATCGAGCAGTCCGCTGCTGTGTAGAGCATCCTTCGTAAATGGCGTTGCCACGGCAACACAACGCATCCCGGCGGCGATGGCGGCGGCGACTCCGGTAGGGGAATCCTCGATCACGAGGCATTGCGCCGGATCAGCCTGCAACTCAGCAGCGACCAGCAAGTAGATCTCAGGATCGGGCTTGCCGTTGGATACGTCATCGCGAGTTGCGATGAAATCGAAACGGTTGCGTAGTTCGAGGATCTCGAGAACCCTGCTCGCCTCGGCACAATGTGACATCGTGGCAAGCCCGGTCTTGCAGGACATGCGGTTGGCGTACTCCAGCAGTTCGATGTTGTGATCCCAGCGATGCTTCCTGATCACATCGGGGTCGGCGAGCATTTCGTTGTAGTGCCGGAGACGTACCTGGACGAACGCCTGCCATGCGGTGTCGACGCCGAAGCTCGGGGCGACGGCGAGGGCACGTTGCTGCAGCCCGAACTTGTCGACAAGATGAATCGCTACTTCGCGGCGGGGAAGACCGACAACCTCGCTGAACGCGGCGATTACATCGTCGATCGGCAAAGCCGCAGTGCATAGCTCGACGGCAGCTAGAGCGTACGACTGTGCCTTCAGCTTCTCTGTCTGCACCAGGGTGCCGTCTAGATCGAAGATCATTGTTGTGATTGGAGTCATCAGCGCTGGCAACGCCCGGTCGCTAGTTTCCATTCCGGAGGTATCTATGGAGATTGTGTATACGAAGTCGTTCTGGGAGATGGATATGGCGTTCGTTTCCAATCCCATACAGACGTTTGTGCAGCGAGTCGCCGCCGACGGTTTCGATGGAACCGAGATGTTCCTACCCCTGATTACGGACTCGCCGGAGACGATCTTGGCGCTGCATGAGGACCATGGTCTGTCGCATCGGGTTATCGACATCATCACCGAGGGAGCGACACCGGACGCACATCGGGAGAGCTTTGACATGGCCGTTGACCGTGCCCTGACCTACCAGCCGATGCTTATCAACAGCCACACCGGCCGGGACATCTTCTCGTTCGAAGAGAACGTCGCCCTATACCGCCATGCGATTACCCGCAGCATCGAGGTTGGGGTACCGATCGTGCACGAAACGCACCGCTTCCGACCGACATACTCCGCTATCGAAACTCGTCGCTATGTCGAAGCGATCCCTGATTTGTACCTCAACGCTGACTTGTCTCATTGGATGGTTGTCCACGAGTCAGACCTCAGTGACCAGCAGGAAACTGTCGATCTGGCGTTGCGTCGCAGCCGCCACATTCACGCCAGGGTCGGTTTCGAGGAAGGGCCACAGATCAACGACCCTCGTGCTCCGGAATGGGCACGGCATGTTGATCGTCATGTGGCCCTATGGCAGCAGATTGTCGATCACTGCCGCAACGTCGGCGTCGCCGCTCTGGCGATCACCCCCGAGTTCGGGCCGGCTCCTTACGTGCCAACCATCCCCTACACCCAAATGCCGGTTGTTGATGTTTGGGAAGCCAACGTCTTCATGAAGGACCTGCTTCAGCAGCGCCTGTCCTAGCGACGCTGCAGCTTGCCGAGGAGCCGCAGGATCTCCAGATAGAGCCACACGATCGTGACGATCAGGCCGAACCCGGCGTACCAGTCCATCCACTTTGGTGCACCGGCGGCGACCCCCCGCTCTATCAAGTCGAAGTCGAGCAGCAGGTTGAATGCAGCAAGAGCGATTACTGCCAGGCTGAAGAGAATTCCGAAGGGACCAGAATCCCACACCAGCGGCATATTCACGCCCAGAAACGACAGGGCAAACGTCGCCAGGTAGAACACAAAGATGGCCGCAGTGGCACCGACGACGACCGAACGCATCCGATCTGTGACCCGGATCGTCCGCGTCATGTACAGGATCACCATCACCATGACGGTGACGAATGTCGCCATGATGGCGTTGGTGACGATGCCCTCGCCGTATAGGTTCTGATAGACGTTGGAAATGACACCGACCAATGCTCCCTCGACAACTGCGTAGATCGGGCCGATGACGGGTGTCCACTGGGGGCGGAGCGCTCCTGCGATGACAGCAATGAAGCCGAAAACTATTGCGCCGATAGTCCAGGTCGGGAAATTCTCCAACGAGACTTGGGTCCACCCCCAGATCGCAGCCGGAATGAACAGAGCAAACAGAATGAACGTGGATCGGCCGACCCCACCCAGGGTCATCCGGTCGCCGGCGTCGACGATCGGACCTTGTTGTTGCTTCTCAAATCCTCTGGTGAGAACGGGGTTGGCCATCAGAAACCTTTCAGGGTGAGAGGTGATTGTGCCAGAAATCTCAGCTTGAGCCGTCGCGATGCTCGACCGGAAGATGGCGGTGAGCCAACAAATGCGCCTCTTCAACCAGAGATTTATCCACCCGATCACGGGTGAGCTCGAAACGGTCGGCGAATTCAGCCTTGAGCGCGGCGAGGACGTCGTCGTTGCGAAGTCCCGGTTGGACATCGCCCAGTGTCCCGGCGGTATGGGGTCGCCACTCCAGTTCGAGGGCGCGGTAGACGGGGATTAGCGCTCGTTGCAGCAGGTCCGTCCTGTTGACCGTGATCACGCCACCGACGTGAGCAGCGCGCTTGGCGAGGCGTTGCCCAACCCCCATCAGCTTGATTCGGTGGCCGTGATGGACGCTGAACTCGCCGGGGCAATACTCGCCGGGTACCTCCCCAATGCCGCTGTCCACGCCGAGACGTGCAAAGGCACCTACCACCAGTTCGCTCATCTCCTGGAATCTTTTGTGGATAGTGGTGCGGGGATCAGGGTCGGCGACCGCGAGAGAGAAGGCGATCGTGTGCTCGGTGAACACGGCGGCGCGGCCACCAGCAAGTCGCTCCACCGCCGTGAATCCTGCGTCGTGGGCGGCGGCGACTGCGGCAGGGTATTGCGGCGCCACGGCATCGCGCCTGCCGAACGCAACCTCGCGCCCCGGGACGTACAGACGGATGGTCGGCGCCATGTCTCCGGCGGAGACTTTGTCGAGAATCAGCTTGCTTAGCGCGGTGTCCAGGCCAGGTTCTTCTGGCCATGATCCTCCGAGAAGCTGAAGAGAAGTTGGCACCAGCGGCAGCGTAGCCGGAGATGCGATGGCTACGGCGGTGGCGGGGTTATCCTTTCTCACGTACTGAGCTAGCCAGGATCCTCTTTGAAGCGCACCGCTGTTATCGCCGCCGCCATCTTGCTCCTCACCGCCTGCGGTGATGAGGGCCTACTCGATGGTCTTGGGGATAGGTCTGTCATTGCGGTGCATGGCGAAACGTCGATAACCTCAACGACCATAGAAGTGATTCGTGCGGAGACTCCGGTTGGTGCGATAAGGGCCTCGGATGTCGTTTGGTACAACGATGGTCTTGAAGGCGAAGGCGTTGGCGTTCCCAACGTTGTCATCTCGACGGTGTGGAACCGTGGCGACGGGGCAACCTCGGTGATCCAAGCAACCAGGGCAGAAATCGCAACTTCCCTACCCGGGATCCAGTTCCCTGAGTTGCTCCCCGAAACGGTCGGATGGATAACAAGTCAATTGGTTTTTGACGCAGCATCCGGAACCCTGGGGGCCAATACCTCCGCCCAGTTCGGTCTCTGGCATACGGAGCCCTATTCAGCGGACGGTGGCCGGACTGCCGTGCTCCGTGTCCGCCCCGCAACCGGTTCGGACCTAATCGGTTCGATCTCAGCAGAAGAGACAACAAGCGGTCTCGACCTGTCCTGGGTTGCTGAATCGTTCCACTACCTGGTGTCATGTCCGATCGATCTCCAAGACGAGGCTTGCTGGGCGATGGCCGAGTCGCCGATGCCTCTCGGCTTGCTGCTTCCTGAAGAAGTAGCACCCACCGAGTAGAGCGCGTTAAGGGCCGCATCTGATCTCTCCTAAGGTGGCGGCGACGTAACCCGCGGTCGATGGCAAGAACCTCTGCCGTCTCCCACAACGGAAGGCACACATCATTCACGGTGGTGGCTGGTGGTCCTATGTTCGCTACGACGAAGATCAGGATCGCCCTCAGCTAAACAGGACCCTGCTGCGGCGGGTGCTCAACTACGGCCTCGCCTACAAAAAAGAGATGGGTGTCGTCATGCTGACGATCCTCATCATTTCGTTGCTCTCGTTGCTTCCCCCTCTGCTTATCGGCGACCTGATCGACAATGCGATCCCAAACGAGGATCTTGGCCGGGTAACGGTGCTCGGCATTGGAATGGTGCTGGTGCCCCTGCTCAATGGCGGCTTTGGCGTCTGGCAGCGATGGGCGTCTGCCACGATCGGTGAGGGGATCATCTTTGATCTTCGTCGCCAGCTGTTTGCCCATCTGCAGCGCATGTCTTTGGGCTTCTTCACCGCAACTCGTACCGGCGAGCTGATGAGTCGGCTCAACAATGATGTTGTCGGTGCCCAACAGGCGGTCACCGGGACCTTCGTCAGCCTGGCCGCCAACTTGGTGTCGGTAGTCGCCACCCTGGTGGTAATGGCCTTGCTCGAGTGGCGGTTGACGTTGCTGGCGCTGGTGATTCTGCCCGTGTTCATCGTCGTGTCGCGTCGGGTGGGTCGAATGCTCCGCCAGGTACGTCGCCAGCAACTGGAACAGAACGCCGAAATGAACGCTCTGATGCAGGAGACCCTCGGTGTCTCCGGAGCCCTCTTGGTGAAGCTGTTCGGACGTACCAGCTATGAAGACGATCGGTTCGAAGAACGAGCCGGCCGGGTGCGGGACTTGGGCGTTCGTCAAGCCACCATTGGAAGGTGGTTCTTCATGGCGCTTGGCGTGATGAGTGCGCTCGGCACCGCAATCGTCTTTTGGATCGGGGCGACGCTCGTGATCAATGGGGACATCAAGGTTGGTGTCCTTGTGACGCTGTCGTTCTACCTCAACAACCTTTACGGTCCGCTATCGGGCCTTACCAATGCCCGCGTCGAGTTTGCGATGTCGCTGGTGTCGTTCGAAAGGGTCTTCGAAGTCCTCGACATGGAGCACGACATCGTCGAACCGGACGATGCGACCGATCTCGGTGCGGTCCAGGGGACTGTGGAGTTCGATGATGTCTGGTTCTCCTACGCCGGTCATCAAGGCCTGCAGGCGATTCGTCGCTACGGATGGGGCGGGATCACCGAGGGTGACGACGGCCCGGCTGGGGAGACCGCGCACACTTGGGCTCTGCAAGGTGTGTCCTTCGAGGTTCGGCCGGGAGAACTTGTTGCGCTAGTTGGGCCAAGCGGTGCCGGCAAGACGACATCCACCTATTTGGTCCCGCGTATCTACGATGCCGATCGGGGTGCGGTCCGGATTGACGGCCACGACATCAAAGGCGTGCGGCTGGAATCGTTGGCAGGGTCGATCGGTGTTGTTACCCAGGAGACGTACCTCTTTCACGACACGATTGCTGCCAACCTTCGTTATGCCCGACCCGACGCAAGCGACGAGGAACTGCGTTCCGCAGCCGAAACCGCCAACATCGACGAACTGATCGACGGTCTCTCCGATGGCTACGAGACGGTGGTCGGGGAGCGGGGTTACCGCCTATCCGGTGGCGAGAAGCAACGGATCGCCATCGCCAGGGTGATCCTGAAGGACCCACAAATCCTCATCCTGGACGAAGCTACCTCACATCTCGATGCCCACTCGGAGGCACTCATCCAAGAGGCCTTGGAACGAGTGATGAGGGGCCGGACGTCCCTAGTTATCGCCCACCGCCTCTCGACGATCCTGGCCGCCGACCGCATCCTGGTCATGGATGGCGGACAGCTTGTCGAATCGGGGAGCCACGAGGAGCTTCTTGCTGTCGACGGTTTGTACGCCTCGCTGTATCGCACCCAGTTTGCCGGCGACGATGCGGCAACCGTCGCCAATAGTCCTGACCCCCGCTAGCGTCGACACCATGTTCAGGGTCGTCATAGCAATTCTGGTATTGATCGTGGCCGCTTGCGGTTCGGCCGACGTGTCACCGACAACCGTGTCGCCCGGCGTTTCGATAACGACGACCACCGCCGTTGCAGCGACGATTGCCCCAACGACAACGGCTTCTCCCTCCGAGCCTCCCACCACTATTGCAGCCGGCCCTGCTGCCGATTGCGCCCACGTTGTGGATGTCACCATCGAGCAGAATGGCGACACCTTCACCGTCGCCACCACCGTTGCCTCGGGAGACACCGGGTGGGACAAGTACGCAGATGCGTGGCAGGTGTGGGACCCAGACGGAGCGGTGCTTGGTGAACGAATCCTGACCCATCCTCATGAAACCGAGCAGCCGTTTACCAGGAGCCTGAGCAACGTCGTGATTCCAGATGATGTCGATGCGGTCACAGTTGCTGCACGAGATCTGGTGCTCGGATTCTGTGGCGACACGTTGACTGTCGAGGTACCCCGGTCATGACGTATCCGGTGTGGGTCGAGGGAGAGTGGGTCGATGTCCCCGTGCCCTCGATGGCCGGAGAGGCTTTGGTCGTGCCCAACGTGGCCGCCATTGTCCTTTCGCAAGACCGCGCTCAGATGCTATTGCAGCGGCGGGACAAGGTCGGGGAACCGGTTCGCGGACGACTCGAGATCCCCGGAGGGCGTTGGGGGGCTGGAGAGGCGCCGGAAGACGCAGTCGCACGCGAGGTTCGTGAGGAAGCCGGTATCGAGCTGGTTGAGCCCGTTGCCGGGGTCAGCCGACTCGAACTCGGTGAGCACAAATCCTGTGGGGCGGTCCATCCTGTGGCTGTCGTTAACGGTCTCGACGGCACCTACCCATCGCTGCACGTCGTGTTCGAGTGCATTGGTGCCGGCGAACCGAGACCCCAACCGGGGGAAACGGCCGACCCGCGCTGGTGGCCATTGGATGAGGTGCGCGCCATGCTCCGCAACGATCCAGATGGGTTCGTTGACCAGACTCGTGCCATGTTGGTCGTGTACTTTGGCGACTAGTCAGGCGTCGAGTTCCTGAGGGTCCTGTTCAGCAACTTCTGGAACTCCGGGTGGGAGTACGAGCACCGGTCGCCCGGACTCGATCATGACCCGAGCCGAAACGCTCTCCCAGGCCGATTGGTCAAAGATCTGGCGGGTCGCCCCGAGCAGCACCACATCTACCTGAAGTTCCTCTGCGAGCCTCGAGATGGCTCGTGCCGGGTCGCCACCTTCACGAAACACTGTTGTGGACTCGAACCCAGATGACTTCAAGGCGGCACAGACTGGCTCGGTCAAACGCTTGCCGCGCTCCTCGACATAGCGACGCATGATGGCGTCGTCGCTGTCATCGAAAGCGTATTCCTCGGTGAGGGGATGCCAACCCTCCGATCGGAGAGTGTCGAGAAAGCCGCGAGGTACCTCGATAACGGTGGTAACCGTCACTTTGCCGCCTTCACCAAGCAGGTGGCGGGTGAACTCAACAGCGGGCTCCGGGCTAAGTACGCCTGTCGTGGCGATGAGCACATGCATGACGCGAATCATAGGTGATTCGTTCCATAACGGTTCTGTGACGTAGTCCACAACAGGAAATGAGTACCAGCCCGCCGTTCCTCGGTAGGACCGACGCCAGGTACGCTGGGTGCCAAGGGAAGGGATCCGCCATGGCTGACGAGGCAACCCCCGACCTCGAAACAATCAACAAGGTCATGTGGGCCATCCCCAACGCCTTGTGCCTAATTGGATCGCGGTCGGGTGAAGAGTGGAATGGGATGACGCAAAGCTGGATAAGCCAGGTTTCGATGAGCCCGGTCTTGGTAGCGATCTCAGTTGATGCTCACGCAGTGACCAATCGGCTGATTCGCGGGGGTGGTGCGTTCTCGGTGAACCTGTGGGATCAAGCCGATACCCGTGTGTTTGTGAAATTCTCCAAGCCCGCGGTCAGAGACGGTGACACGTTGAACGGGCGGCCGGTGCGCCTTGGCGTGACGGGTACCCCGATCTTCACTGAGGCAGTTGCCTTCTTCGAGTGCCGTGTTGTCAACACGGTCGAGTTGGGAAGCCATGACCTGTTTATTGGTGAGGTGGCGGCGGCCGGCTTCCATGACGGCAGGGAAGGCAGCCCGGTGGCCAGCATGAGTGATACCCGGATGAAGTACGGCGGCGTGTTGCGCAAAGGACACACCAAGCAGGGCTAACCGGGTCAGATCAGACAGTCTTGGAGGGATTGATGGACATTCGGCTTGATGGCAAGGTTGCGCTCGTTACCGGGGCGAGCCGCGGAATCGGAGAGGCAATCGCCGCGGAGTTTCTCGCTTCGGGAGCAGCCGGGGTGACGATTACGAGTCGCAAACAAGACAACATCACCGCGGCGGCGCAGCGTCTCGATGACCCGCGAGTTCTGCCTGTGGTGGCCCGTGCTGACAGCGAGGCCGACGCTGAGGCCGCCGTCACTGCGACTGTCGCCAAGTTCGGTTCTCTCGATATTCTCGTCAACAACGCCGGAACCAACCCTGCTGCTGGGAACCTCGCTGATGTTGATCTAGGAGCCGTAGCTAAGACCTGGGAAGTCAACCAGCTCGGCCCTCTGTTGTGGTCGAGAGCGGTGTGGAAACACTCGATGGCCGATGGCGGCGGCTCGATCGTCAACATTGCCTCGGTCGGCGGCATCCGAGTCGGGCCCATGATCGGTGCCTACAACATCTCCAAGGCTGCAGTAATCCATCTGACCCACCAGCTAGCCAACGAATTTGCGCCGGCGGTCCGGGTCAATGCCGTTGCCCCTTCAGTGGTGCGAACCCGGCTGGCGGCAGCCCTGTGGGACGGGATCGAAGAGCACACCGCCAAAGCCCATCCGCTGCGGCGCATTGGCGAGCCGGTAGATATCGCCAACGCCGTTGTCTTCCTGGCCTCGGAAGCCGCCTCCTGGATCACCGGGGTAATTCTCCCTGTCGATGGCGGCGTCACCGGGGCTGCGGCCGCTCCCGGCTTGGGCGGTTAGGTAGGCCTAGAACGACTCCTCGTACTCCTCGGGCTCGTACCCGGGATAGCCAGCGTCAGTCCAATGGATGTAGGCCTCGGCGCTGGCGACATCGCGACCTTGATTTGATGACATGATGAAGCGATGGTGGAGGAAATCGGTGTAGGCCTGGATTGGCTCGCGTTGGGGTATGTCAACTTTGATGCGTTCCAGGAGTGGTTCGAATACCTGGACCCGCCACATCATTGCTGACAGATCTTTGGTCGGTGCGCTCTTGAAAGGTTCTCGGGCGCGGTGGTAGTACAGATCAGACAGTATCTGACGGGCCTGGTTCTCAGCTGCGTGGAGCCGGGTGAGCCTGCGCAGCCAGCTCGAGTGATAGTTGCGACCACCGACATGGACCTTCATCCGCACTCGGTCTCCGCCGGAGTCATCGGGAACGAGGGATACCTCGCTGACCTCGAAGCCGAGGTCGTTGAGCCGTTGGATCCGCGCCCGGATTTGGTAGCGCTCATCTGAACTGATCACCGGGTCAACCATCAGCTCTTTCCATAGCCGTTCGTATCGCTCAATCACATCGGAACCAAGGGTGAGGTCGGCGTCGTCCAAGTCTTTGCCTTGGGAGATAGCGATATCGGCCATGCCACCGGCGACATTGGTCTCCATGATCTGCAGGTCGTCGTAGCGTTGCCCGTCCGAAAGTTGTTCGCGCATCTCGACGGTTTCAGCATCAATCATTAGCGCCTCCACGGCGCCGGCGTCGTATCGGTACAGAACATTCGACAGCGAGCAGTCGCCCCAGAAGCATCCGGCGAGATGAAGCTCAACCAGGAGTCCGGCGAAGGCGTCGAGAAGCTGGTTACGGCGCGGCCCGAAACCACCCCCGCTGATCAGTTCTCGATAGGTGAAAGTGAAGGGGACAAATCTCGTGATGATTGCAGACGACCACTCTTGGTCCGGTGGCACCCAACCCCGCACCACCACCCCAACCGGAGGGGCGACCGGTCGAACTTTTTCCCGCAAGGCCCGCAGCGAGTCGTACTCGTGGTGAGCGAGGTGGTTGGGTAGTTCCTTTATCGCATAGAGGCCTTCCTCATAGGAAACGAAAGCGATCTCGTGGCGGTGTACCCCGGTGGGCAGCACTACAACACGGCCGCCTTCCCATTCAGCGACAGATTTCTCCCACGGCAGATCCAAAAAATCAGGGTTGCCAGGAAGGATGGACAGAGTGGGAATAGCCATGGTTATCGGTTCAGAGCTTTCTTGAGACGTTCGATCTGTTGCTCAATCGCGTCACGATCGAGCTGTGTGTTGGCGTCCATTTTCTCGTTGAGCCTGGAGGGATGGGCAGTTGGATCGTTGATAGTCGGCATGGCGGTTTGCCATGCCGGAACACTGATCTTGTCATCCTCAAAGCTGGCGAGGCGTTGCTCCAGGTGTGCGATCTCGGACCGGACACTGTCCGGAGATCTGGCGAGATCGGTGGCCTCCTGGGCAGCCTGAACCAGTTCCCGGCGACGTAGTTCCAGCTTGAGGTATTCGGGCGACGAGGGATCGAGCGCGTCGAGCTGGACACGGATCGCAAGAGTCTCGGCGAGGGCTTCATCGGGAGTAATACTCACGGCGGCAAGCTACCACGGGGTGGTGGGCATCTGGTTGATCCTGTCTTCGATGGATTGTCGTACCCTCTGGATATGAGCATTCCAATCCAGGTCACATTCGATGCATTCGATCCGATGGCGCTGGCCGAGTTCTGGGCTGCTGCCCTCGGCTACGTTTTGCAGCCCCCGCCTGCCGGGTTTGCCAGCTGGGATGAGTTCGCTGACGCCAACAACATCCCGGTGGAGAATCGCAACGATCTTGCCGCGATCGTTGATCCAAACGAGGTGGGTCCGCGGGTTCTATTTCAGAGGGTGCCTGAGGTCAAGAGCGCCAAGAATCGGGTTCACCTGGATGTCAACGCAGGCGGTGGCCATGACGTTGAGTATGCAGATCGTGTCGATGCAGTCGACCGACACGTGGACCACTTGGTCGACCTGGGCGCAACCAAGATCGAGACATTTGGCCAACGCGGGTATTGGGTCGTGATGCAGGATCCAGAAGGCAACGAGTTCTGCGTCCAATGACGCCGCTTCCAGAGCGGCCTCGCTCGGGAAGCCTATGAGGCTGGACGCTTGACCCGGAGTGGCATCACGGGACTGGTCGGAACGTCGGTGCTCGCCACGTACGCGGCGAAAGCCTCAGGGCCAAGACTCTCGAAGCCCTTCTCGACGAGCAGCTTGTAGTTCTCCGATATTGCGTCCGAACCGTCGCCTTGACTGGCAGTCGACAGGCTCATCGCCGATTCGAGGGGCGTGTAGGTGAACACTTGCCCGGGAATCGGAAGATCCGAAACGATCTGGTGGGAGCATTGAACCCGGCGGTACCGCCGTTCCCGCCCGTCAAGTGCTGCCAACTCGCCTCGGGTGACCCGGAACACGACTCCGTTGACGCTGGAGTCCGGGTCTGGCACGATTCCGAGCGCCGAGATGGTTCGATCCGGTCTTGTTCCATCACGTAGTTCGTAATACTTGTCGGTGGGGTCGGCGTGGCAATTCCGCATTCCCGCGTTCCAGGTCCGGCGATAGCCCAGAAGATTCGCGGTGCCGTACTCCAAGGTGGCGTTGACAGGTCGGCCAATCGTGCGCTCGATTTCACTGGGTGTCACCAGTGAGCCGTATCCGAATACCCAGAGATCTCTCGTTTGTTCGAAGGAATCCCAACCATCCCCATCGGTTGGTTCGACCGATAGGTCAGCGTTCACCTCACCTGGTGTTCCCAGGTCGACGTCGTCCGGAAGCATGAAGCTCTTGACTCCGCGCATCGTCTCACCCAGGTCCGGTACCTCACCAGCTACCCGGACAATGATCTCTGCTCTGCCATCGGCCGGACGCGATCCCTGCTGCTGCTTGGTCATCACTAGCCGCTATCTGGTGCGCTTGAAGGAGAGCCCTTTGTAGCCAGTGGCGAAGCCGGCTGCGAGCAAAGGCTCACCGAGCGGTGAGGTCAAGGCCGTTACTCCATCGATCTTGCCGACCGTGGTTGTGCCCCGCCTTTGCTTGGCAACGGCGATAAGCCCCGTGGCGATTGTTTCGGGGTCGGCGTCCCAGGTGAGTACCGAGCGGGCGCCACGCTCCACAAAAGCGGTCAATCTTCCTTCGTCGAGAACCACGTAGGCGCCGGCATGGCGGCCTGGAGACCCGATGTCGTGATCCGGCCAAGGGACCGCCGCTCCATAGGGGTTAGCCGGGTCGGCGGCGGCGAGCACTACTACACCGGCCGCTGCCGAGTCACGGAGACGATCGATCGCTCCGGGTAGACCGAACTGGGCGCCTCCAAGGGACTCGATGAAGTAGCCACGACGGACCTTCCCCGTGTCCTCCATTGCAGCAAAGACGGGATACAAAGCTGAGAAGCCGCCAGGGGCACCTTCGGCGAGGACGGCCGGCCTCGTCACGATGCCGTGACGTTCCAGCAACTGCTCCGCCCGCGCTTTGGCGCGTTCTTCTGGAGCCGCCATCTTGGAACGGAGACTCTCGACGAGATACCACCGTCCCGCACCTGCCGGTGGGACCGACAACCGGAGATTGGGTCGGGTGAGACGGTCGCTGCGGTGTCGTGTCTTGGTGCTGGTAAACGCACGCAGGGGTCCAAGAGTGTCGCTAGTGACCTCTCCCGACCACACCAAGTCCCAAATCGCATCCACAACCGGTTGCTGATTGCCGCCGCTTGCGGCGACATAGATGTCGTTGAAGAACGAAGCTCCCCGCTGCGCCAGATGCTCCCTAATGGTGTCGTGGAGGTCGCCTTGTGGCGCGGTGTCTTCGGCGAGAGGATCCAACAGCAGAGGAACGTGATCACGAAAATAGAGAGCAACTCTTCCATCGTTGGTTCCAAGCGCACCATGACCGATCCAGACCACCTCGCCCGAGGCGAGCATCAAGTCGAGATCCGCCGGGTTGTACGACATGCGGGACGAGAGGACGTCATGCTCGAGTATCGATGCGGGAACCGCCCTTCCCTGTAGGGCGCGGATAGTTTCGGGGAGCCGGATCGGGGTGGACCCGGTGCTACCGACTCCGTGCCAGTTGGGCAGGAATGCTCCGAGCCGGTCAGGTTCCACGGCCTCAACCTCGCGACGCAGCACAGCAAGCGAGCGGCGGCGGAGTCGGCGCAGCACGTCGAGATCTACCCACTCTGTGCCGTGGCCACCAGGTTGATACGCGCCAGACGCCACTCGAGATTCACGCTCAAGACGGTTGAGCACCTCGGTAACCATGGCCTCGCCCAGGCCGAGGTCGGCGGCAGCTTGGTTGGCGGTGAAGGGGGCGTGGGTGCGTGCGTACCGGCCAACCACATCGCCGAGTGGATCTTCCAGCGGTTCGAGCAGCGCCTCGGGCACGCCTGGTGGCGGCTGCACTCCCAGCGCGTCACGGAGGCGAGCAACGTCTTCGATGGCGGCCCAGTGCTCTTCGCTCTTGATGCGAACCGTGATTGCACGGCGACTCTCCCGCAATTCGTTGAGCCACTCCGTGGCCCGATCTGGTTCCGCGGTGCGGGCGACGATGGCATCAGTCGTCATTGGACCAAGACGGCGTAGCCCGTCGTGCAGTGCATCCGGCCCGGCGAGACGCCGGTCATCCGCAAGATGCTGCAGTTCGAGTTCAACCTCAGCGATGACTTCCGGATCGAGAAGGTCACGGAACTGCGGGTCACCGAGCAGCTCCTGGAGCAGACTTCGATCGAGCGTCAGCGCGGCAGCACGCTTTTCAGCTAGCGGAGCGTCGTACTCATACATGTAGGAGGCGATGAAGTCGAACATGAGCGACGTGGCAAACGGACTCGGCCCGGTGAGGTCAACCTCGCTGACCCGAATAGTTCTCTGGTCGATCTGGCTGAGCACGTCACGCAATGAGGGAAGATCGAAGTAGTCCTGGAGAACCTCGCGATAGGTCTCGAGGACGATCGGAAAAGATGGGAACCGTCTGGCGATGTCGAGCAGGTCGCTCGCTTTGCGCCGCTGCAGCCACAGCGGTGTCCGGCTTCCTGGGCGACGACGGGGGAGCAGCAGGGCCCGGGCCGCCGCTTCCCTGAACCGTGCCGCAAACAGGGCGCTGTGCCCGGTCTCTTCCAAGACGAGCTCATCGATCTCATCGGGGGAGACGATTATCTCGCTGATGGGCGGTGGTTCGTCGACATCGGGGAAGCGAAAGATGATGCCGTCATCGGACCAGATAACATCGGCTTCGACACCGTGGGTATCGCGATAGCGGCGGCGGGCGGCGAGGGCCCAGGGGGCGTGGACGCGAGCACCATATGGGGTCAGAACAACTGTGCGCCAGTCGCCAATCTCGTCGCGAAAGCGCTGGATAACGATGTTGGTGTCTGATGGCAGAACACCGGCAGTTTCGCGTTCCTCGGCGAGGAAAGAAGCCAGGTTGCCGGCGGCCCACTCGTCCAGCCGATAGTCCTCACGTAGAACGGTCGCCGCCTCAGCTTCGGTCTTGCCACCGACGTCGCGAATGAACGCGCCGATAGCTCGCCCCAGCTCGATGGGGCGTCCCGGTCCGTCACCGTGCCAGAAGGGGAGTTTCGCCGAAGGTGCGCCGGGGGCTGGGGCAACGATCACTCGATCATGGGTGACTTCGGCGATCTTCCACGCCGAGGAGCCGAGGACGAATGTGTCACCGACCCTGCTCTCGTAGACCATCTCCTCATCGAGCTCGCCGATCTTGCCACCTTCCGGCAGTACCACGGTGTACATCCCGCGGTCAGGGATGGTGCCGGCGTTGGTGACCGCGAGCATCTTGGCGTTGTTGCGTGGGGAGATGGTGTTCTCGATGCGGTCCCAGACGATGCGGGGCCGGAGCTCGGCAAACTCATCGGATGGATACCGGCCGGCAAGCATATCGAGGACGGCTTCAAAGGAAGCCCTAGTGAGATCCCGGAAGGGGAGAGACTGTCGAACCGTGTCATAGGCCTCATCGACATCCATCTCGGTCACCGCGGTCATCGCCACCAGCTGCTGTGCGAGCACATCGAGAGGATTCTGCGGAACTTGGGTTTCCTCGATCGCACCCTGATACATCCGTTCGACAACGACGGCTGTTTCGAGAAGATCGCCGCGGTGTTTTGGGAAGACCTTCGCCTTGGACGGGGCTCCCACCTGGTGTCCAGCGCGGCCGACCCGCTGCAGCCCGCGGGCTACCGAGCTCGGCGATTCGACCAAGATCACCAGATCGATAGCGGCCATGTCGATGCCAAGCTCGAGGGTTGAGGTAGCAACAACACCGCGCAGGTCTCCGCTCTTGAGCCGGCTCTCGATTTCGACACGCTGCTCACGGGAGACCGAGCCGTGATGAGACTGCACCAGCTCCTCGTCGGCGAGACGGTTTAGCTCGGCGGCGAGCCGTTCGGCGAGACCACGACTGTTGACAAACAGCAAGGTGGAGTTGTGGGCAAGGACCAGATCGAGCAGTTGCGGATACACCGCCGGCCAAATCGACTTGCGACCTGGCGCATCGGCGGCACCAACGGCAGGCGCCGTCTCCTCGGGACGGGTCATGTCCTGAACCGGCACAACTATCTCGATCTCTAGTTCCTTTTCCCACGGTGCATCGACCACGGTTACGGGCCGTGGCTGCCACGTCGCATCGGGGTTGGTTCGGGTACCGCCGCCGAGGAACTGGGCGATGGTCTGCAGCGGCCGCTGGGTGGCCGACAGCCCGATCCGCTGTAGCGGGGCTTTGGTGACTGCGGACAGCCGTTCCAGGCTGATGGCGAGATGGCTGCCCCGTTTGGTTCCGGCGACTGAATGGATTTCGTCAACGATTACGTATTCGACGGATGCCAGCATCTCTCTTGCTTGAGAGGTCAGCATCAAATAGAGCGACTCGGGAGTTGTGATGAGGATGTCGGGCGGGTTACGCAGCATCGCGGTTCTTGCCGCGGCCGGCGTGTCTCCGGTTCGCATCCCGGTGGTGATCTGCGGTGGATCGATCCCGAGTTGCTGTGCTGCAACGTGGATTCCCGTTAGCGGCGCCCGTAGGTTTCTCTCGATGTCGTAGGCGAGGGCCTTCATCGGCGATATGTACAGAACCCGACAACGCTGCCTATTGGGGGGAGTGGGTGTAGTCGCCAACCTGTCGATCGCCCAAAGAAAAGCGGCAAGGGTCTTCCCGGAACCGGTGGGAGCATGAATGAGGGTGTGTTCGCCCCGCGATATTGCGTTCCAACCCACCTCTTGGGCCTCAGTGGGGGCAGCGAAGGACGAGTCACACCAAGCCTGCGTTGGTGCCGAGAATCGAGCCTGAGTCATTTTGCCAGGGTACTTGGAAGCTAGGACAGGAATCAGCGAGCGTAATTGGGAACACCTGGAGGGAACTACAAAATCGACTTACGCGCACAACCGCGTGTAAGTCAGAAATCTCGCATGGGAGGACCTGGAATGAACTACAAAATCGACTTACACACACCACCGCGCGTAAGAACATCGGATCATGTTCCGGCGCAAGGGATACCGTCTTCTGCTCGATACGGTTCCCTTGCCAGCGTGAGCCCCTGACTCCGGGTCGTCGGAGTCTTGGCGCGTTTCGGCTTGAATCAGGTGCGTAAGTCTCCCCGGAGGTCCAATGGACATTGCGGTCAATCTTGTTGAGAACTATCTACGGCAAACCGGCTATCTGACGCTGAGCGAGTTCGAGGTGCAACGTCGCGACAAGCAGGGCCGCTTCAAAACCGTGACCGACATCGACATCATGGCGATCCGTTTCCCTGGCGATGTCTACATCGGAGACCCTCACAAGCCCGCGGACTATGAGATGCTCGTTATCGACGATCCCA
>JASJHC010000294.1:0-5136 GCA_033791245.1 Acidimicrobiia bacterium
TGATATGGCTGAAGACGGCCTGGTCGCCGGAGAACGGGTAGTTGAGGTGGAGGATCCCGAGCAAGGCCGCTATTGCTACCGACACCGCAACAACGCCGATAGGCACGGCGCGGTGTTGCTGCAATGACTCCATGGTGCCCCCGAGTAAGAACGAATTCGAGGCGAGTATATCCAGTGAGACCCTGTGTCGGCGTAACAATCTAATGGTGGGCTAGGTACCCGGAATCCGGCAGGAAGTGGTGAGGGCTTTTGGCCCTGGCAATCGTATGCATCGAGATGCATCATGTGGGCGAGTGGAGGGAGTCCGGCATGGGACATACGGGTATCGCCCATGAGTTTGATGTAGACCGAGAGTATCGGCTACTCCAAGAACGGCTCGACCGGAACGTGACCGGTGCCCCAGATTCACCGGCCATGCGGCGGATCCTGCGGTTGCTTTTCACTCCTGAAGACGCCCATATCGCACACCAACTACCGCAGGTGATATCGCTGTCGAGTCTTGCCAGAAAGCTCGATGCCGACCTCGACTGGCTTGATGGCCAGATCACCTCGATGGCAGAGCGTGGCTTGGTTCTCGATTTCGAGCGCAAGGGAAAGCGCTACGTCTTGGCGGCACCCGTTGTTATCGGATTCTTCGAGTTCACCTTCATGCGGGAACGTCCCGACGCCCCGCTTGAGGAGTATGCAGAGGCATTTGAGGATCTCTTCGATGACGAGACCTTCGTACGCAGCGTATTCACCGGCAGTACCCAGATCGGTCGGTCCTTTGTGCGGGAAGAGGCTGTGGCGTCGGAGATCCTTGATTGGGAGCGAGCCACCCACGTTGTCGAGACGGCCACGTCGGTTGCCGTGAGCCTGTGCCCGTGTCGCATCGATGCCGGCCTGCGCGGTGAGGGCTGCGATGCCCCGGTGCGGACTTGCCTGACGTTTGGGGGAGCGGCCGACAATCTGGTGCGGTCTGGTATCGCTGAACCGATTAGCAACGCCGAGGCTCTAGTCATCCTTGGCGAAGCTAAGGCAGCCGGTCTGGCGCAGACCGGTGACACTGTGCGCAACGAGGTTTCCTACATGTGCAACTGTTGCGGTTGTTGCTGCGGAATGATGCGGTCGATAAAGAAGTACGACATCTACGACGGCATCACCCCGTCTAACTTCCTGGCCACCATCGACCACGGTGAGTGTCGTGGATGCACCAAGTGTGCCAAGGCCTGCCCGGTCGACGCTATCGAGATTGTTGCAACGGAGGGCAAGGGGCTGCGCAAGAACTGGGCTGTGATCGACGGTGATCGGTGCTTGGGATGCGGTGTCTGCAACGACGTGTGTCGCTGGGATGCCCACGCCATGGTGGAGCGGGACGACCCGCCCTACATCCCGGAAAATACGATGGAGCGAGTCGCCTTGATGGCGGTGGAGCGCGGCAAGCTCGGCGATCTGCTGTTGGACAATATCGGTAGTAGCCGCCTCGGCCCGATTGCCGCCACCTCGCTGCGGGTCATCGAAAGAATGCCGCCATGGAAGGCAGCCATGGCCAATCAGAAGATACGTTCCAAGTTCGTTTCGACCCTGATCAACCAGGTGCAGAAGCAGGTGGCCGCAAAGGCGTAGCCCGCTACTTGGCCTTGGTGTAGCGGTGTACAGCCAGCGGGGCGAACACGGCAATGATCACGATGATCCACATGATTGTGTACAGCACCGCGTTCTGTAGCGGCCATGCCGTTGGCTCGGGGGTTCCCGCCGGCAGATTGCCGAACAGTTCCCGGGCGGCCTGCGTCACTGCTGAGACGGGGTTCCATTCGGCGAACGTCTTGAGGACACCGGGCAGGTTCTCCGCAGGAACAAACGTGTTGGCGATGAACGTGAGCGGGAAGATGACAATGAATGATGCGTTGTTGATCACCTCGACGCTGGGGACGATCAACCCGACGTATGCCATGACCCAGGAGAATGCATAGGCAAAGGTCAGCAGCAGGGCAAAGCCGAGGAATCCGTTGAGGAGGCCCTCGTGGAGGCGCCATCCCACCAGCAGACCGGTGAGCGCCATGATGATCAACGACAGGACGTTGTATATGACATCGCTTGCCGTTCTGCCCACCAGCACGGCGGAGCGTGACATGGGTAGAGATCGGAATCTGTCGATAATCCCTTTCTGCATGTCTTCAGCTAGGCCGGCTCCAGTAAACGTCGCTCCAAAGATCACGGTCTGCGCAAAGATGCCACCGATGAGAAACTCGCGGTACGAACCACCGGGAATGTCGATTGACCCACCGAACACGTAGGCGAACAGCAGCACGAACATGATGGGGGAGATCAACACAAAGACGAGGACCTCAGGGACTCGCTTGATCTTGATGACGTTTCGTTTGGCAATGACGTGGCTGTCAGAAAAGGCCCAAATCAGCTCGTTCATGCTGGCACCTCCTCTTTGTCGGCAACTTCTTCGGCGGCCCGACCGGTCAGCGTCAGGAACACGTCGTCGAGTGTGGGGCGGCGCAGCCCGACGTCGAACACTTCGAGCCCAGCGTCGTCGATGGCGTTGAGCACCTGGCGAAAGGCCGAGGCGCCGCCTGAGATGGGTGCGACCAACGTTCGGGAACGCTCATTGGTTTGGATGTCGCCAACCGCATAGTTGGCCAAGATGGCTTCGGCAGTCCCAACCGAGGCAGCTGTGGTCATCGTCATCTCGATGCGCTCGCCGCCGATCATTGCCTTGAGCTCGTCCGAGGTGCCATGGGCGATCTCTTTGCCATGGTCGATGACGACGATGTCGTCGGCGAGTTGATCTGCCTCTTCGAGGTATTGAGTGGTCAGCAACAGAGTGGTGCCCTTGCTGACGAGGTCACGGATGACGCTCCACATCTCGGCGCGGCTGCGTGGATCGAGCCCGGTGGTGGGCTCATCGAGAAACAGGACGCGCGGTTCGGCGACGATCGCTCCAGCGAGGTCGAGGCGTCGCCGCATGCCACCGGAGTAGGTCTTGACGGGGCGGTCGGCTGCGTCGCTGAGGTCGAACCGGTCGAGCAGTTCTCGGGAACGTATCCTTGCGTTGGCGCGGCCGAGCCGGTAGAGCCGACCAATCATGTCGAGGTTCTCAAACCCGGTCAGGTGCTCATCAACTGCAGCGAACTGACCGGACAGGCCGATTCGCTTCCGCACTTCTTTGGGGTCTTTGGCGATGTCGGCTCCGGCCACGGTGGCACTGCCCTTGTCGGCGCTGATCAACGTGGTGAGAATCGAAACGGCTGTTGTCTTGCCGGCACCGTTGGGGCCAAGCAAGCCCAGGATGGTGCCCTCGGGAACGCTGAGATCCAGCCCGTCAAGAGCTACGACATCCTTGTAATACTTGGCGAGACCTGTTGCCTCGATGATGGCGCCCATGGCGTCTCCCTCTCCTGCTGAAGACGGCACGTTACCGGCAGCCGCTGACACGAAATGACGTGTTTCAGCCAAGAACCTTGGTCACGCCTGGCAGTGGGGTCTCCAGCATGGCTCGGGCGAGCGACGAGTCGAGGGTGCAGTTGAGGGGGCGGAGTTGGTCGGATGGGCTGGGGATACCGACCACCTGGCTGGTATCGACCCCGTGGAAGCGGAGCAGCGCCAAACCAAAGTCGTAGCGGGAGATGGCCTGATCACCGGCGATGTGGACAGGTCCGGTGTGGCCGAGGTCGGCAAGCTCCACGATGGCGGCTGCGAGGCTCTCCACCCAGATTGGGCAGCGCATCTCGTCTGACCACAGCCGGATCTGTTGACCCGCATCTACGGCATCAATCATCCATTGTGCCGCTCTGGCCACGGTGGGTCGCCATCCGTAGATGAGCGAGGTGCGGACGATCGCAGTAACTGCCCCAGAAGTGGCCACTGCTTGTTCCGCCAACGCCTTGGTGCGTCCGTATTCGTTGAGCGGTGCTGGGGTGTCGGCCTCGGCGTAATTGCCCTTCTGGCCGTCGAAGACCATGTCGGTCGAGATATGGATGAGGTGAGCGCCCGCCGCCGCTGCGGCGTTGGCGACGTTGACGGTCCCGGTGACATTGACTGCTTCAAAATCATTGCCTTGTCCCGGGTTGAGCGCCGCCGTGTGAACTATCACTTGAGGGTTCAGAGAGCCGATCAGAGCGGCAACAGCTTCGGCATCGCGCACATCCAGTCGTCGCCAATCGACGCCGGGCATTGTGCCGGGATTTGAGCTGAAGGTGGCGGTGACCTTCCAGTCGGCGGCGGCCAGCTTGGCTACCCATCCACCGAGGTAGCCACTGCCACCGGTCACCATTATGCGAGGTTGCGTCATGGCGACATCGTAGGGAGTTAGCGACATTCCCCGATCCAGTATGTCTCACCATCGACCATGGCAAACGTGGCCACTGCGTCAAACGAGGTTTCTTGGAAGACAAAGCTCACCGGGGCCTCGTAGTGACTCTCGACGCTGATAACGGTGTCAGCGATGGTGAGCGTCCGTGCGAACGGGCCGGTGACTTCACCGGTCAGCTGGTAGGCGCTGATGGCGAGGATCTCCCTTTCGACCCAGCTCCGGCACAGGTCTTCCCCGTAGACGTCGCGCAACTCGGGGAGAAGTCGGTCGGCAAGGAAGTCGGCATCGCCCGATTCGGTTGCTGCGGCGTAGGCGACGATGAGGCTTTCAATCGGTGACGGTACAGCCGCTGTCGTTGTGGTGGTCGAGGGAGGGACCGTGGTTGTGGAGGGGACTGCGGTGGTGGACGCAGCGACGGTCGTCGTCGTGGGTGGTGTTGTGGTGGTTGTTGTTGTCGTAGTTGTCGTTGTTGTGGTTGTGGGTGGGGGAGCCGTGGTCGTCGTGGCTGGAGTTGCAGTCGTCGTGGTCGAGGCAACGGCTGCGGCGGGGGCCGGTTCGTCGTCTGAGGACCCGGCAAGGCTGATAATGCCGGCGACAACCATGAGCAGGCCAACCAGCACCACGCCCAGTCCGATAGTTTGCCTACTCATCCGGTGCCGCCTGACGGTGCTTCGCCTAGACATAGGGCGAGCGCTTGTTCTGCCTCACGGAGTTCTTGTTGAGCCTTCTCGAACTTAGTATGCCACTCTCGAACCCGCTCCCGGTCACGGTCTTTCGCCTCACTGGCGATCCTGAGCAGTCCCTCGTAGTACTCCACTTGGATATCGAGTTCG
>JASJHC010000295.1:0-6799 GCA_033791245.1 Acidimicrobiia bacterium
TGTCGGTTCTACCTAGCTAACCCTGCCCAGGGACCAAGCGAATACGAACGGGGCCACATCCCGACAGCCAAGTACTTCTCTCTTGAGGATGACCTCACCGGGGCATCCGGTCCGGGCAGACATCCATTGCCGGACCCCACCGAATTCGTCGATCGGCTGCGTCAACGCGGTATCGGCAACGAGCACACGGTGATCATCTACGACGACGGAAGCAGCACCAGCGCAGCCCGCATGTGGTGGATGCTGCGGTCGCTCGGCCACCAGCGGGTTGCCGTGCTCGACGGGGGCTGGACGGCCTGGTCGTCTGAACCCCGATCGGTGACCTCCGAAGTCCCAGTGTGGGAGCCAGCGGAGCTGAAGCTGGCAGTCCAATGGTCGGGCACCGCCACCGGCGACGAAGTTGCCGCGGCGCAAGGCCTCCTCCTTGTCGACTCGCGTGCGCCGGCCCGATATCGCGGTGACGAGGAGCTGATCGATCCTGTGGCCGGTCATATCCCCGGGGCAGTCAACGTCCCCTACCAAGACAACAACGCCGAAGGCGGGCTCTTTTTGGCCCAAGAAGACCTGAAGCAGCGCTTTGCGATGATCACCCAAGAATCGGATGTCGTCTTCTATTGCGGGAGCGGAATAACAGCCTGCAACAACATCCTGGCAGCAGAAGTGGCTGGATACAGCAACACTTTGCTGTACGAAGGCTCGTGGAGCGACTGGTGTGCCCGCGGCGGCGAGGTAGCTACCAGCGGCACGTCGTAAACGAGCAAGTAGGGCGACGTATCTCCCCCTACCGGGACCCGCCGCCCTACTCATCTCAATGGAACACGACCCCCCGGTACCACCGCGCTCCCGACCTTGCGGTCGTATCGACGCTGCGCCGACACCAACAACAATAGTGGCCGGGCGAGTACTTTGGGTGGCTGAGAATAAGAAAAGATTTCGCACTCTAGGAGAAAGGCTGCACAAACGCCTCCTGTTGGATCGCCGCGATGCCAGACTGCGACCTGCCGCAGGGACCGGGTATGAACTACTGCGTTGAGGTTGCTGCCAAGCTGGGGTTTGGGGACGTACGGACCCAACATCTCAGAGAACATTGGGCGGAGGACGGAGCAGACCGATGACAGACAACGTTCTTCTGGTAGGCGGCGGTGGCCGCGAACATGCGCTCGCTTGGAAGCTGGCAGAGTCACCACGTGTCGGCAAGGTCTTTGTAGCTCCGGGCAACGGCGGCACCGCGGCGGCAGGCGGCAAGATCGAAAATGTCGCAATCTCCGCCGACGCTTTTGATGATCTGATCGAATTTGCAGCCGGCAATGATGTTGGCCTCACGGTTGTCGGACCAGAGGCACCACTAGCGGCAGGCATTGTCGACTGTTTCGAGGAAGCAGGGCTCCGCTGTTTTGGTCCGGTCAAAGGTGCAGCCCGCCTCGAGAGCTCCAAGAGCTACGCCAAAGAAACGATGGACCGAATCGGTATCGCGACGGCCAAGCATCGAACTTTCACCGATCACGCGACGGCCCTCGCTTACCTAAGGACCATCGAAGACGCCGTCGTTATCAAGGCGTCTGGTTTGGCCGCAGGCAAAGGCGTAATCGTTACCAACTCCACCGCAGAGGCAGAACAGGCGCTCAATCGGATCATGGTTGAGCACGAGTTCGGAGAATCCGGCACCGAGGTCATAATCGAGGAACGTCTTGTCGGACAGGAAGCCTCAATCCTTGCCTTCTGTGACGGAACCACCATCGTCCCGATGCCGGCAGCGCAAGACCATAAACCGCTGCTCGATGGCGACTTGGGACCAAACACCGGTGGTATGGGTGCCTACGCCCCTACCCCGCTAGTGGACGACGAGCTGATAGAACACGTCGTCATTGCCGTGATGGAACCGGTAGTGCGAGCCATGGCGCTCGCCGGGTACCCCTATGTCGGGATCCTATATGTAGGTCTGATGATCACCGAAGACGGCCCCAAGGTGCTTGAGTTCAACTGCCGGTTTGGCGACCCGGAGACGCAGGTCATCGTGCCATTGCTTGCAACCGACTTGTACGAAATACTCTCAGCTTGTGTCGACGGGACTCTCGACGAGGTCGCCGTGCAATGGAGCGACGACGTCGCCGCCACGGTCGTCGCCGCGGCCGACGGCTATCCCGGAGCGTACCGAACTGGGCGGCCGATCAACGGTATCGGCGCTGCCGAGAGCGTTCCCGGAGTGACCGTCTTTCATGCGGGAACGGCATTGGATGGCGGCGTGGTCACCGCAGGCGGTCGCGTATTGTCGGTCACCGGTGTCCAACCCAGCCTGCCTATGGCCCTCGCTTGCGCCTACCACGGGATCGAACACATCGAGTTCGATGGCATGCAATACCGCAACGATATCGGCGCCCACGTGACTGAACTCTCCGCTGCCGCGGGCAGGGAGAGCCTGCTTCCGCGCCCAACCACCTATGCGGATGCGGGCGTGGACATAGAGGCCGGTTCACGGGCAGTTGCCCTGATGAAACGTGAAGTAGTTTCGACATATGGACCGGAGGTCATCGCCGGTATTGGCTCGTTTGGTGGCATGTTCGACGCATCCAACCTCGGCGAGCAACCGGTCCTCGTCGCTTCGACTGATGGCGTCGGAACCAAAACCAAACTCGCCACCGCTTTGCAGAAGTACGACACGATCGGGCAGGACATTGTCAACCGTTGTGTCAACGACATCTTGGTGCAAGGGGCGCGGCCGCTGTTCTTCCTGGACTATGTGGCGACCAGCCACCTCGACCCCAGGGTGACCTCCACCGTTGTTGGCGGGATGGCAATGGCCTGCCGCGAGGCTGGATGCGCCCTTCTCGGCGGAGAAACCGCCGAAATGCCGGGGGTATACGAAAAGAACGAACTCGACGTTGTTGGAACAATCATTGGCGTGGTGAACCGGGACCAGATCATCGATCATGCCCGCGTCGCGGTTGGTGATGCAGTCGTGGGGATCCGTTCCTCAGGTCTCCACACCAACGGATATTCGTTGGCACGCAAGGTTTTTGAGCTTTGGGATCTAACTGATCGAATCGCTGCTCTCGGGACTTCGCTTGGTGCCGCACTACTCGAGCCGCACCGCAGCTACCTCCCGCAGATCAAGTTGCTGCGAGAAGCAAACGTCGACATCAAGGCTCTCGTCCACGTCACCGGAGGTGGCCTCATCGAAAACCCCGCCCGGGTTCTGCCCGAGAAGACCTCGCTGCGCATCAACCGATCCTCGTGGTCGGTTCCTCCGCTCTTCTCCCTCATCCAATCGCAAGGCAACATCATGGAACAAGAGATGTTCACCGCATTCAATATGGGTGTCGGCATTCTGGTCGTTGTCCCCGCCGAATCGCTCAAACCGGCGTTGCGAACCCTGGGAGCCGGGGCATGGCACATCGGCGAGATAGTCGCCCGTCACGACGAGGCCGTGGTACTCGCATGAGCCGAATCGCCGTACTGATATCGGGAAACGGCTCCAACCTGCAGGCGCTGATCGACAGCGCGGTGACGGGCGACCTCGATACGGAAATTGCTGTCGTCGTATCCAGTCGACCGGATGCATATGGTCTCGAAAGGGCGCAACAGGCGGGTATCCCCGTCGCAGTGCGCTCCCCCTCACCGCAAGGCGATCGCACCCAATTCGATTCGGAGCTTGCCGACTTCGTTGCCTCCTATGAGCCCGACCTCGTCGTGTTGGCAGGCTGGATGCTGATTCTCGGCGACAGCTTCCTGGACCGCTTCCCCAATAGTGTTATCAACCTGCACCCGGCGATGCCCGGTGCGTTTCCGGGGACCAACGCAATTGAACGAGCCCATGCTGCTTTCCATCGAGGGGAGATCAAAGGCACTGGGGTAATGGTGCACAGGGTGGTCGCCGAGGTGGATGCGGGCCCACCGGTGGTCATCGAGCCGGTACCCATCTTCAAGGACGAATCGATCGCGGAACTCGAAGAACGGATCCATCTGGTTGAGCACAATCTGATTGTTGCGGCTGTGGATCTACTCCTCAGCAATCCCTAGAGCAGTCTCCGCTGCCTCGAGCCGTTGCCCGCCACGCAGCACTGGGGCGAACAGATCGCCGTACTGCCGCAACCGCGGCCAGATGGTGGCGATGGTGAAGTCATCGGGGCGCACTTCGGTGAGCTCATCCCACAGAATCGGGGTTGATACCGGGGCACCGGGCCGCGGCCTCACCGAGTAGACAGAAGCGATCGTCTTACCGCCAACATTTTGGTTGTGGTCGATGAACACCCGCTGCCCGCGCTTGGCGATATCCCAGATCATGGTCACCGCGTCCGGGTCGGCCGCAACGATCATCTGGCCGACCGCCTCGACAAATCGCCTCACCCTGGAGAAGGGATAGATCGGGTCGAGCGGTACGTAGATGTGGATACCGGTTGCCCCGCTGGTCTTGGCATAGGAGTCTAAGCCGAGCTTGTCCAGGATGACCTTGATGAGTCCAGCGGTGTAGGTGACCTGCTCCCAGGTCACGCCGTCCTGTGGGTCTAGATCGAACACGGCGAAATCCGGATACTCGTGTCGCTCGGCACGGCTCAGCCAGGGGTGCATCTCGATGCACGCCATGTTGGCAACCCAGATCAGTGACTCGATGTCAGGTGCGGTACAGAACTCGATCGGCTCACCACGATGGCTGGAGTGGATCGGTGCCCGCACCAGCCATTCCGGTGCATGCGATGGGCACTGCTTCTCATAGAAGAACTCCCCTTCCAATCCATCGGGATAGCGGGCCATCGACAACGCTCGCCCCTCGAGATGAGGTATCAGCATCGGTGCAATCGATGCGTAGTACTGGACCAGGTCACCCTTGGTGTACTCATCGCCGAAGAATCGCTTGCTCGGGTTGGTTAGCCGTACTGATCTCTCCAGGCCACGGGTGCGGAAGCCATCTCGATCGGGTTCGATGCGGACTGGATCAGGGAAGTCGATCGTGGCAGTTGCCAGGCTTATGCCGCTATCAACCGAATCCGGCAGCATCGCGGCGGCCCCGGTGCGCAGGTCATCCAAGATCAAATCGTGGCTCTCTTGCTCCCTGGCCTCTGAGATGACGACCATTCGCAGTCCGGCAGACGCGGCAGCCTCTCCGAGTAGACCCGACCGTAGGGAGCCTTCCCCGTAGGGAAGATGGCGGACTTCGCCATGGGCACCGAACTCGTTGTCGGTGAACTGAGTGTGGAGTGGATCGATGGCCCAGCCGGGGAACTCCCGACGCAAGAACGCTATTACCGAGAGGAACGCTTCTCGGCTGGTCAGACCCCCTCCCGATTGCGCGTGGACGTGAGCCCAGTCGATAACCGGCCGCACAAACGAGAACCTCTTGCCGATGAGGGCAATATCTCCAAGCGATCCAAAGGAACGATCATTGCCTGCCGTTTCCAGGCCGAGGGCAACGCCAAGATGTCGGACTTTCGGCTCGATTCGTTCCAGACCTTCGGCGACCAGCTCGTGGAGTTCTTCCGGTTCCCTACCTTTGATGTGCCCGGTGTGGGCGACGATGGTGTGGGCACCGAGCGCCTTGCCGAGCTTCATCGTGTGTTCCAGCGCCGACAACGTCTTGGAACGCTTGTCGGGATCCTCAACCGTAAGGACGGCGAAGTACGGAGCGTGCACCGAAACGGCAAGGCCACGCTCTGCGGCAAGCTCGCCGAAGCGGGCACACTGCTTCTCTTTCCACGGGAACCCGCTGACAAAGGGAAGCTCCACAGCGTCGTGCCCACGCAGGACCAGAGAGTCGAGCCAAGCGGCTTCATCGCCTTCGGTCGGCGGCATCGCCGAGATTCCAAATCGGATCATGGCGCAAGAGTATCTGACTCGACCCTACGGATCGACGACGTTCGGGGCGGCATACGCCGTCACGGTGATGCGCAACGGCGCCTCCCCCGGCAAGAGTGGACCAAGCAGAGTGAAGTCCACATCCTTTTCGAGGACCACCGTGATGATTGTGCCATCGGTAGAGACATCGATATCAGGAAGGATCTCGTCCGACCAGCCATCCTGATTGGCCAAGTACTCGGCTGCCCGGTCTGCGGCTGCGTCTTCTTCGAGGCGGATCTCGCCGGTCTCGTTCAGATATGCGATGTCGATGGCTGTTGCCCCGGCGATCGCCGCCGAATCCGCCATCCCGGAGATGTCCTGGCGCTCGGCAAAGACCCGCCAAGTATCAAGGACCACTCCAGCGAAGGCAGCGATGATCAGCGTAAGACCGATCCCCCAAATGGTCACCGAGCCCCGCTGCCGTCGACGCGGGTTAGAAGCATTCACCCCACGATCGTAAAACACTGCTACACAACACGCAACAGATCCTTCCAGGAAATAGCCCGAAACCAGCACCTTTATCAGGTATCGCTGATAGAGGGCGATAAAAGCTGAGGATCTACCGACTGAGGATGAACTCGCCGAAACGTGGAACGGTAAACGAAACCAGGCCGCGATCCGGGCTATATATAAGACCCTTCTTCAGGAGCTGATCACGAGCGACAGATAGGTTGCCGGCGGGCTTCTCCAGATGAGCAGCAACGGCCGCCGATCGGATCGGCTCCTCCCCCAGTTCCGCCATTGCCTGGAGGTATTCGCGCTCTTTTGGAGTGGCTCGATCCCATCGTGTCCCAAAGAACCCGACGTCCAGCTCGCGGCGCGCCTCGTTGGCACCCATCTGCACATCTTCAAGATCGATGGGAGACCGGTCGGCGACATCCCAGATGTGCTTGCCGTAGGCCTGAATGAAATACGGGTAGCCGCCGGAGGCATCCAAGACGGCTTCGATTGCGGCATCGGTGAATTCGAC
>JASJHC010000296.1:0-3620 GCA_033791245.1 Acidimicrobiia bacterium
CACACCCCCCCCCCCCCACGCCAGACCTATCAGTGCCCCTTGGCCTCATCGATGAGACGGAGTTGCAGCTGTTTCATACGCTCGGTCAAAGAGACGTGATAGATGTGCGGATTGACGAGGCGGCGCACCCCGACATCAAGCCGATCCAAATCCGCAACGCGTCGCGACCGCATCTCTTCTAGATCGGGTGGAGGGTCAACACGAGCTCCGTCCCGGTACACCTCGACCAGCAGGTCTTCCACCTCGACGATGTCGGCACGCTGGATAACTCTGTTCATACCTTCGCGATGGGGGTGATAGAGCTTGATCTCGCCTTCCGATAAGTCTTCGTCGGCCATACCGACGACATCGGCAGTCGCTCTCCCCCGCTTGTCGTAGAGACGCCAGATCTTTTTCCGGCCGGGAATCGGGATCTTCTCCGGAGTGTCGGATACCTTGATCGCTGGTACCCAGTCGGTGTCGTCGCTGATGGCAACCAGCTTGTAGACACCGTCAAGCGCCTCATGGCCCTGAGAGGTAATCAGGCGAGTACCCACGCCATAGACCAGGCGTTCCATCAGTCGATTGGGATCGACGCCGACTCGCACCGCCTCGTCACGGATCTGAGCACGGATCTGCCATATTTCCAGTTCGTCGAGATTGCCGGATAGCACGATGTCAACGTCCTCAAAACCGGCCTCGTCCAACATTGCCGCGGCTTCAATACTCAGGTAGGCAAGGTCACCAGAGTCGAGCCTGATCCCGACCGGCCGGTGTCCGGCTGCATGTAGCTCCTCAAAGACGGTTATCGCATTGGGAATACCCGAGGCGAGGGTGTCGATGGTGTCAACCAGGAGTATGCAGTCATCAGGGTAGACCTCGGCGAAGGAGCGAAATGCCTCGAGCTCGCCGAGCCCGAGCGCCATGAATACCTGCACCATTGAATGAGCGTGCGTCCCTTTCGGGTCAACCCCCAGTTCATGAGAAAGACCAACGTTGGAAGTGAAATCAGCGCCACCAATCAGAGCAGCGCGGCCACCTGCGTTGACGCCAAAGGCAGGCCCACGCCGCATCCCGAACTCAAGGACAGGGCGCCCCGCCGCCGCTTCATGGATGCGGGAGGCTTTCGTTGCGATCAACGTCGGGTAGTTGAGATGGTTGAGCAAAGAGGTTTCGAGAATCTGGATGACCGCGAGAGGCCCCTCAACGATCGCCGACGGAGCCAGAGCATGAACAACCCTGCCCTCGGGGACCGCCTTGATGACCACATTCTCAAAGGTTCCATTTGCGCGCAGCCAATCCAGGAAGTCATCGTCGAAACGGTTCTGCCCGACGGAGTTCTTCTGGCTGCGCAGCAAGTCCATGTCGGTATCGGTGAAGCGCACCTGTTCCATCCACTCCAGAAGTGGGTCGAGACCAGCAAATACTGCGTAACCCGCCTGATGACGCCCATAGTCGGGGTAGCGACGGAAGTAGTAGTCGAACTGCGCGGGCCGCTCGTGGAGGTTCTTGCGGAAGTACAGCTGCGCCATCGTTAGTTGATACTGATCGGTAAACAGCACGCCATCGCGGGTACGACCGGATAGTGGATTCATCGTTCGCTTTCCTCGGTTTCCTCGGAGTTTGGCATGAATCGCTCTGCAACAGCGCTATCGGGCGCCCCGCCCCAAGCAAAGACGGCGACAGCCGCCAGATTGAGCGCCGCCGCCACTAGAGCCGCCGTCGCTATGCCCGACCCCACATAGAGCCGAGGACCGATCGCCGAGCCAAGGGTCCGGCCGAGGGACCAGCCCACCACCATCCATGCCAGGAAGCGGGCCCGCGCATGGGGATGAATCTCCGAGGCATAGGGGACCCCAGAAACGATGGCCAACTCGAAGCCGAAGTAGGCCAACATGGCGGCAGCCACACCGCCGGCCAGACTGGCACTGGCAACCGCAAAAGCAGCAAACCCAGCCGCAGCGATAAGGATCCCGGCGACAACCGACCGTCGTTTGCCGATCCTGTCAGAGAACGCCGTCATCGCAGCCTCCCCGGAGAGCTCAGCAAGGCCAATGAAGACTGCGATCCCTCCGGCGGCGACAAGCGAGAGACCGAACGAGTCTTCTAGCCACGCTCCGAGCACGACGAACATCAATTCTGCTGCCATCGCATAGAGAGCGGCCACTACCAAGAACGCTGCCGAGGGTCGATCAAGACGAAGCCTGCCTTCCGACCCATGTACGTCTCCGGTGTCCTTGTCAAGCAACCTGCCCATCGCCAATGCACCGACCGCAAGCAACCCACCCAACAACCAAAACGGAGACCGCCACCCCGAGGTTCTGATCATCCATCCAGCCAGCGGGGCGCCCACCAATAGTCCACCGGCCCAGGTCAGCTCAAAGATGCCGAGCACTCTCCCCCTCTTGTCGTAGGGAACTCGATCGGCGAGATAGGCTTGTGACGACACGTCGAACAGCGGCTTGGCCACACCCATCATGATGAACCCCACTACGGCGCCGACGTAAACGCTCGTCGCCGCGGTAATCAGCGAGCCCACCGCAAACAACCCGAGACCAAGACCGATCAGATTGCGGCGGGGCCGTCCCCTGCTCATTGCGGTCATGAAGAAGGGGGTGGGAAGCCCTGCCGCCCAGCGGATTGAGATGAGGTCACCGGCTTGCTCGAGGGGTACGCCAAGGCCGCGTGCAATTGCCGGCAGAAAGAACGACACGAATCGGGCCGCCGTGTTGATAATCAATCGGAGCCCAGAGAGATACCCGAGACTGGCGCGAAAGCGCGCCGAGCGATGTGGCATAGCGGTGGAGAGTACTCGGCTGCCCTAAGCGCAGGTTGTCAGTAGCTCAGCGCGCTTCCCGTGCGCGTTTCCCGCGATTCTGGAGTCTGACCGCCCTTCGGGCGGTCAGACTCCCAAAATAGTCGCTGCGCAAAGCGCAGGTTGTCGGCCTCCTAGGCCGGAGGGCATACGCCTATTCCGGAGTTTGACTGCCTTTCACGCAGTCAAACTCCCAAAATAGAGGTGTGCCCTCAGCGCTCTTCCCGTCGATTCTGGAGGTTGAACTGCCTTCCAGGCAGTTCAACCTCCCAAAATAGGCGGATGCCCCTCAGGGCATCCGCCTATTCGATTACCCCGCCCTCGGTCATGCGCTTGATATCGAGGAGTTCGGTCACCTGCTCGACAGTCAGCCATCCCTTTTCGACAACAACATCAGCCACATTGCGCCCACTAGCGAAAGCTTCTTTGGCGGCAATGGCCCCATTGTCGTATCCAATGTGCGGATTGAGGGCAGTCACCACGATGATGTTCTTCTCGACGAGCTCCCGTGACCGTTCGACATTTGCCACAACGCCGACCACACACTTGTCGGTGAAATTGACTGCAGCTGCCGCCAGCAGACTGATCGACTCAAGCAGATTGTGGGCGATCACCGGCATCATCACGTTGAGTTCGAAGTTGCCGTTGGCGCCACCCCAGGTGACCGCAGCGTCGTTGCCCATTACCTGAGCCGCAACCTGCATCACCATCTCGGACATGACCGGGTTGACCTTCCCCGGCATGATCGAAGAACCCGGCTGCAGAGAGGGCAGTTGGATCTCGGCAATCCCAGTCCGGGGACCGCTCGACAACCAGCGCAGGTCGT
>JASJHC010000297.1:0-6631 GCA_033791245.1 Acidimicrobiia bacterium
CCGATGCCGACGGCAACTACACCGTCCCCGGCCTACCGTCCGGCTTCTACTCAGCGGAAGTCGATCCGACCACCTTGCCACCGGGCATGAGTGTCACCAGCGATCTTGATGGTGGCGACCCGGTCACCACCGTGTTCACTCTGGGTGGCGCCGAGGACAAGACCGATGTGGACTATCCAGTCATCGGAGATGCCTCGTTGAGCGGGACAGTATGGAACGACGTTGACGGCGACCAGGTGATCGATACCGCTGAGCCAGGCGTTCCCGGGGTGACGGTAAACGTGACCTGGGATGGTCCTGACGGACCGGTTGTGATTCCTGTGGTGAGCGGTCCCGATGGCACCTGGGATCTCCCGGCATTGCCCCCGGGTGACTACACCGTCGAGCTGGACCTCACCACGGTTCCAGATGGCATGACGCCCACCACAGGTACCGATGAGGCGGTCACGCTTCCGGTTGGGGGACATGAAGTTGTTGACTTCGGTCTCGCCGAAGTGGTTGATTTGGGTAGCACTGTCTGGATCGATACTGATGGTGATGGCGTTGTCGATCCCGACGAAAACGGTATCCCGAACGTAACCGTCAGTCTGTACGACGAGACGGGTTTGCTGATCGCGATTACCGTGACCGACTCGGATGGCAACTACCTGTTCGAGGATCTCCCTCCTGGCACATATCTGGTGTCGCTCGATTCCGATTCGTTGCCTGACGAGGTTCGGGCAACTTTCGACCGTGACGGCAGTCCCGACCTGAACACGCTCGCTAATCTCACCATCGGTGCCGACATTCTGGACGCCAACTTCGGTTTCCAGGTCGGTCTACCGGTGACCGGATTCGAGGTCGAGTCCTTCGCCCTCCTGGGTGGTCTCTTCCTCCTGTTGGGTGTAGTCCTGATCGGGTCTACTCGGATGCGACGCAGGCGAGAACGAGAACTCGCCTAAGGGCGAGTTCTTCGCCTGAAGACCCGCCGTCTGGCGTCCCTCGCCGCCCTATACGGCGGCCACGGACGCCAGACGCGTAGTGGGGCGAGTCGCTTCGTGAGTTGTGTCTTTGTTCAGGGCGCGTTCATAGCCTGGCAAGATGCTGGTCGCAGACTTCTCCTCAAGCGATCCCGAGGAGGGAGTCATGCAGAGAAAGCGCAGGACATCAATTGTCCTAGCCCTTGCGTTGTTGTCGTCACTGGCTATTGGAGTAGTTCCAGCCACAGCTAGCGGCAGTGACGCACACGACTACACGTATCGAGTAACGGTGGAGAACCTCACCGACGGCCAGCCTTTGACACCGGTGGTGGCGGCTGCCCATGAATCTGGGTTCAAGGTCTTCAAGCGTGGGCAGGAGGCATCGAATGGTATCCAGCAGTTGGCCGAGAACGGCGGTGTACCCGTACTCGTCGATGAACTGAGTGGCAACGGCAAAGTTGCCTCGGTGGCGGTGATTGGATCTGCTCCTATCGCCCCCGGCGATTCGGCGACCGCACTGATCAGCACCAACCGCTGGCATCGTCGGCTTTCTGTGGCGTCGATGTTGATCTGCACCAACGATGGGTTTGCGGGCCGAAGCTCGGTTCACCTTCCGTCAGGTGTGGGCAACGAGCGGACTTTCTACGCTCGTGCGCACGACGCCGGTACTGAGATCAATACCGAACTCTATGCCGACCTTGTTCCACCATGCGACAGTTTGGGTGAGACCGGGACCTCCAATCCCGACCTGGCCGAGAGCGGGGTCGTACGTCGTCATCGCGGCATCACCGGGGGCGGCGATCTGACTGTGGCTCAGCACGACTGGGACGGCCCAGTCATGAAGATTACGGTCGAGCGAGTCAGGACCTATGAGGTCACTGTGGAGAACCTGACCTCTGGTCAGCCACAGACACCCACCGTCTTTGCGACACACGCCAGGTGGCAAAGCCTGTTCGAAGATGGTGAAGCAGCGAGCAATGGGATCCAGCAGGTGGCGGAAAACGGCGGCATTCCCGTCCTCGTTGACCAGTTGTCTGCAGCCTATGGAGTAGGAACGGTCGCGGTGGTCGGTTCCGATGTGAATCCCGCTGGCGGGACGGTAACGACCGAGATCGTGGTCGATGATCGCTATCGGAGGGCCTCATTGGCCGGGATGCTGATCTGCACCAACGATGGATTCGGAGCTGTGGACTCGCTGCGCCTGCCCAAGTGAGTTGGTGAGGATACGGTTGCCTATGGGGCTGCCTACGACGCCGGGACTGAGACGAACACCGAGTTGTACGTCGACCTAGTCCCACCGTGCGACGGCCTTGGTCAAACCGGTGCTAGCAATCCTGCGCTTGCCGAGGGTGGTGTTATCCATGCCCATAACGGGATCATCGGTGGGGGCGATCTCACGATCGCTCAGCACGACTGGGACGGTGCCGTCATCAAAGTAACGGTGAAGCGCACCGGCTGAGATCACCTGCCAACCCAATCTAGACACACTAGAGGCCGCCAAATAGGCGGCCTCCGGTGTGAGTACGGAAGGAGAAGGAGTCTTCCCTCTCTCTTAGTCTCGGCGGAATCTGGGAGAACTTGAGCGGGTATTTCGACACCTTGTCCTCAAACGAGGCCCGACCACCGCAACCGGGTGGCAGTGTCAGGTAGCGGGAGTGAGCCGGCGACATCTCCTACGTTGTTGCGGACCCGGGTGGGAATGTCGCGCCACGGGGTTATGTCGATAGTCCCGTCACGACGACGCCATGTGCCAGCCACTTCGCAGCCGATCACCAGTGCTCCCGGTGGTGGCGCCTGCGGCCACAGCAGCCGGCGTCTTGCGGGATCGGGCACCAGCAACTTGCCGATGCGCCGGTTGATGTAGGGGTCATCGGGCGGCAGGACGTGGATTGAATCCGGCTCGGTTTCGACAAGAGCATCATCCGATCGCAGCACGAGGCAGCTCCGGCCGGCCAAAGACACTGTCTCGAGTTCCTTACCCAGGGAGCGGACCGTCTCTCTTGCATCTGTGGCGAGACCGTCCAGCCACCACTGCAGGTCACCCACAGTTGCCGGCCCCAGGTAGCGGAAGAAACGCCGCGCCAGCTCGAGACGAGCGGTTTCGGCGTCAATTTGGACCGGGGTGATGGGGTGCACAATGGTGTCGATCGTGTCCCACACCGGGGCAATCGAGCCGGTGGTAGCCGCCCAGCGCAGGCCGCGCGTCCCTCCGAGTTTGGGGAGTGTTGCCACCAGGGCAGCCTGCCGCATTGGGCTCCCAGCAAGCTGCTCATTGACCTGTGCGGCGGCCATCTCCAGCTTTGCGATGCGGGCTGGATCGCGGGGAAGTAGGCCGCGGCTGAATACACCGATGTCCTGTTGTCGAACTATGTAGATCGCACCGCGTGGACCGAATACCTGAGCAAGTTCGGGCCGCTGCCAGTCGCTGGATCGGGTGCCTTCGACTCGGGCCGCCAATGAGAGCAGGCCCGACAATGGCGAACCGTCTTGAAGGCCACTGTGAGCAGCAGTCGAGATGTCGTCGGTACCTAGCTTGCGGCCCGTGAGATGGTTTACATACAGGCGATAGTTGAGGACGGCGGTGCGGTCGAGGTGTCTCATCGGGAGCTTCGGCCGGCTAGGTGAGGTGTTTGGCAAAGAACCCGGTGATCTGGTCCACATATGGTTCGAACGGGGCCAGATCGCTGTGGCCGCCATTGCGCACCACCAGCACCTCCGCCTCGGGACGCACTGCGCTGAGTTCATGGAGGTCGGAGATAGGCACCACGGGGTCGCTGTCTCCATGCACCAACAACACGGGGGCCTCCACCTGAGGCAAACGGACCCTTGGCGCAAACGTCTCGAAGCGATAGCCGATGGTTCGTTGCACCGCTTCTAGGAGGGCGGTCAGTAGCGGTGCCGGAATCCGATCCATCTGTTCTCTCATCATCTCGCCGGGGTGGGCGAACGACGAAACCGAGACGACCGCCGAGTAGCGGTCCGATCTAGATGCGCTGAGGATTGCGGCACCGGCGCCAACCGAGTGGCCGAGAACGCCGACGTCAGTTACTCGTTCCTGTTTAACCACCCAATCGGCAGCAACTTCGAGGTCTTCGGCGAACCGGGGCATGGATGAGAAGGTGTCGTGCTCGGAGCGGCCATGGTTGCGAGCATCGATGAACAACGAGTGGAAACCAGCAGCATGCAGGTGTGGAGCCAGGGGCAGCATGAGGGAGGCGTTGCCCCCCCATCCGTGGAGGACGATCACAACGGGAGCCGGTTTGCCGACAGGGATGAACCACCCTTGAAGACGGGTGCCGGTGACGCTACGGAGCGATATCTGTTCTTCCGGCAGTCCCATATCGGAGGGTGACTTGCTGGCGTCACGCTGCGGTGGGGCAAAGGCCTTCCTGAACATGCGAGGGGCCACATAGAGGGCACCGGCTGTGGTCAGCAGTGCGAAGAGAAGGGCCTGAGGTATGCGGGGTTTCTGGTCTGCGGAAGTCATGGACGCAAGCATAGGAATCCTGAGGGGCTGCGTTTTGCACACAAAAGAATCGAGGCCACCAAATGGTGGCCTCGATCCGGGCTTTTTAGACGGGAGGTAGGAAGGCATCCAGTCTGATTACCATATCGGTCCTACTCCGAGAAACCTTTAGGGGTTTTTTTAATGTATCGCACACCAATTCAAATTGAGCTTATCGAGCACCTGCAGGCAAACGCCCTGTACACCGAAGGGCCCTACAAACTGAGCTCGGGCATCGAATCCGACTGGTATCTGGACGGCCGCCAGACGACGTTTGACGGGGCTGGCGCTCGCATTGTGGGTAGCTGCGTCCTCGAGGTTATCGATCCCAGGGCCACCGCCGTGGGCGGCTTGACCATGGGCGCAGACCCGATTGCCGTTGCAACCGCAATTCTCTCAACAACCCCGCTCCAGGCTTTCAGTGTCCGCAAAGAGGCAAAGGCGCACGGCACCGGAGGGCGCCTGGTCGGTCCCGTGGTGGCAGGCGACCGTGCAGTCGTGGTCGAGGACACGGTCACCACCGGTGGCTCCATGGCGTCGGCGATCGAGGTTTTGAAGGAAGAAGGCATAGAAGTGGTGCAGGCAATTGTCCTGGTTGACCGTAGCGATGGCGCCGCGGCCAGATTGCTGGGCGCTCTTGGGGTCCCGCTCGTGTCAGTGCTGACACCACATGATCTTGGGGTGATTTCATGACCGCCTACTTCACCGCGGCTCGGTCACCTATCCGCCAGCTGATGATGGCGATCGTCGGCATGTTCTTGCTCGTGGCCGCGCTGGACATTGTCTCGCTTCACCGGCTTTCGGACGCTCCATCGGTCAATGACGACGGTTTACTGACCCCCAAGGGTCAGACAGAACGCCGTACCGACCTGGTGTGGGGAACCCTGTTTGTAGTCGCCGGCGGCGCGTTGCTTGCGGTTGGCTTTGGCGGATGGGTACGTGGCCGCTCTGCCGTCGAGTTGCACGATGATGTGCTCCGCCTGCGTGTGGCCGGCCCGCTCGCCACTCTTGACATTGATTGGCACGATGTTGTGTCGATCAGGTCGGGCAGGGACTATGACGACGATGGTCGTATCCCGATTCCAGTGTTGCTGATAGAGGTCGATGACCGGACCAAGTATCCCGATGGGTTGTGGGGCGCGGTGTGGGATGGGAACACTCTGCAAGTGGATGCCGATGGTTGGGCAACGACTGTCGAAGATGTTGTGATTCGGGCAGAAATGATGCTCGACAGGCCCCAGGAAGGCGAATACCCCTGATGTTGATTGGTGCGCACGTTGGTTCGAAGGATCCCCTCGGCGAAGCGAAGGAACGCAATGCGGATGTGGTCCAGATATTCATCGCCAACCCACAGTCTTGGAAGAAGCCGGTTCCCCGCGACGATGCCGAGGAGCTCAAGGCATCTGGTCTTCCCATCTATGTGCACGCCCCCTACATCATGAACCCGGTCTCGCCGAACAACCGGATCCGCATCCCCAGCCGCAAGACGATGGCGCAGATTGCTGAGGCGGCCGAGGCGATTGGAGCAAAGGGCCTGATCGTTCATGGCGGTCATGTGGGCGATGACGAGGACATCGCGGTTGGCTTCGAGCGGTGGCGCAAGGCCTTGGAGAGCTTCGAGTCACCGGTACCTGTGCTCATCGAGAACACCGCAGGCGGTGGCCATGCGGTGGCGCGTGAGCTGGACAACTATGGACCCTTGTGGGAAGAGATCGGCGGATTCAACGTCGGGGTGTGTCTCGACACTTGCCATGCCTGGGCGGCCGGTGAAGACCTGGCAACGGTGGTTGATCGACTTGTCGCAGTGACCGGCAAAATCGATCTTGTCCACTGCAACGACTCTCGTGATCCACACAACAGTCGCCGTGACCGCCACACCAATCTTGGCAAAGGTGAGATCCCCGAAGAACTGATCGTTGGCGTGGTCAAAGCCGCAGATGCCCCCGTCGTGGTCGAGACCCCATCGGATGACGACGGTCAGAAGCTCGACATTGCCTGGCTGCGGGAGCGGATCTAAGAAACGCTCCCGATAGCGGTAGCGAGTTGTTGCGGATCTGCCACGCTGACCCAAAGCGCCGAATGATCCTTGCGGCCAATGACCTTGGGAACTCGTTCTTTGAATGCGATGCACAGACCCAGCCGATGATTGGTGCCAAAAGTGATGCCA
>JASJHC010000298.1:0-3092 GCA_033791245.1 Acidimicrobiia bacterium
GAGCCAGTCTGTGACAGCCGCGGCCACGGCGTCTTCCCAGCTTGCTTGCAGCTGGAGGTTGCGGGCCGCTACCGACGGTGCAGATCGAACGATGCGGAAGCGTCGCAGAAGATGTTCGCGTTCGGTTTCATAGTCGGCGCCAACCGTTAAGAAGGCATCTCGCAGAGCTGCCCACGGTTGTTGAGCTGCCGGGCTCGCCTTTAGCGCCGCGACTATCTGGTTTAGTCGGGCGGAGTAGTCGGCCAGCACCGCGTCCTCCTTGGATGGGAAGTAGTGGAAGAACGTTCTGGGGGAGATGTCGGCGGCAGCGGCGATCTCATCGATAGTGGTTGAGTCGAATCCCTGTGCTTCGATCAGTTCGAGGGCGACACGTTCGATGGTTTGCCTGGTGCGCAGCTTCTTCCGGGCTCTAAGGCCGATGGTTTCCGTCATGCCCACACTATGTCACATTATTGCGTACCACGCAAACTTGCATTGTCTGCAATATTGCGTATAGTGTAGAAATCGCCACCTCAGGAAGGTCACCAATGTCAGCATTCCTCTACAAGCTCGGTCGCTTCTCAGCGCGGCGTCGATGGACGGTTCTATTGATCTGGGCAACAATTGCGCTCGCGGCCGTCGGCACCAACGCCGTCGTGGGTGGCACGTCGGTCGATAACTTCGAGGTCCCCGGCGTCGAATCCCAAGAAGCCATTGACTTGCTGGAGGAGCGATTCCCCGAGCGCGCCGGCGCCACCGCCATGGTGGTGTTCCACACGACGGAGGGGTCGGTGACCGATGCGGCCTTCGCCGCCGGTATCGCCGAGACAATGGCCGATGTATCGGCAATGCCAAGCGTTATCGGTGCAACCGACCCGCTCGCCAGTGCCCGCTCGATCTCGGCGGACGGCACCACCGCGTTCTCCGCGGTGCAATTCAACGCCAGCACCGCCGAACTCGGCAACGAAGTCCGTGATGAGCTGTTCGAAACCGCCGATGCTGCCCAAGCCACAGGCGTGCAAGTCGAATACGGCGGTGAGCTGCCCACAGTGCTGAAAGAGCGCGAAACCGGGATGTCCGAAGCGATCGGGATTGTGGCCGCCCTCGCGATCCTCGGGATCATCTTCCTTAGCGCCGTAGCCATGTCCCTCCCCGTCGGTGTCGCGGTGCTCGGTCTCGTGGTCGGCCTATCGCTTGTCGGGCTAATGGGCGCTCTCATCGACATCCCTTCCGTCGCCCCCCGCTTGGGAACCATGATTGGGCTTGGCGTCGGCATCGACTACGCCCTATTCATCTTGAGCCGTCACCGGCACAATCTCGAAGATGGGATGGAACTCGAACAGTCCATCGGTCTCACCAACGCCACCGCCGGTCAAGCCGTCGTATTTGCCGGAGGAACGGTTGTCGTGGCGATCCTCGGTCTCCAGCTCGCTGGGATCCCGTTTGTGGCTGCCCTCGGCTACTCGGCTGCTCTCGTGGTCGCGGTGGCGGTAGTCGTCGCCGTGAGCTTGATGCCAGCATTGCTTGGGTTTGCCGGTGATCGGGTGCTCAGCCGAGCCTTCCGACGCGGCACCCGTGCCCCGTCGGAACGTACCAGCGTTTGGGTCCGTTGGGCAGAATGGGTCGCCCACCATCCATGGCGATCAGCCATTGTGGCAACACTCATCCTCCTCACTCTCGCCATCCCCGCTCTCGACATGCAGTTGGGACAGGCGGACGCCGGCACTGAACCCATCGATACAACCCAACGCCAGGCCTACGATCTGCTGTCTGCTGGATTCGGTGCGGGATTCAACGGTCCCCTCCTCGTCGTAGTAGACCTGGAAGGAGCTTCGGATCCGGCGATGGTCGAGACAATCGCAACAGCCATTGCCACCGACCCAGGTATTGCCGCCGTGTCCCCACCCGAGTTCAGCCCGGAGGGAGACACCGCACTAATCACCGCAATTCCGACCACAAAGCCACAGGACGAGGCAACCGCCGACCTAGTCGACCACCTCCGCACCGACATCCTCCCGACCGCTACCGAAGGCACCGGAGCGGAGGCACTGGTCGGCGGCCCCACCGCCGGATTCATCGACCAGTCCGACAAGATCGCCGACAGGCTGCTGTGGTTCATCCTCGCCGTCGTCACCGTGTCGTTCCTCCTGTTGATGATCGTCTTTCGTTCGATCCTGGTCCCACTCAAGGCTGCGCTACTCAATCTGCTGTCGATCGGTGCTGCCTACGGCGTCGTCGTGGCTATCTTCCAATGGGGATGGGGCCGATCTCTGATCGGGCTCGAGGAAGCCGTGCCGATCGCATCGTTCGTCCCCATGATGATGTTCGCCATCCTCTTTGGGTTGTCGATGGACTACGAGGTGTTCATCCTCTCCCGCATCCGCGAGGAGTACCAAAAGGGGCACTCGAACATTGAGAGTGTCGTCACAGGACTCGGAGCAACGGCCCAAGTGATCACGGCCGCGGCACTCATCATGATCAGCGTCTTCCTTGGTTTCGTCACTAGCGCCGACCCGGTCGTGAAAATGATGGGCATCGGGTTGGCAACTGCTGTTGCGGTGGACGCCACGATCATCAGGATGGTCCTGGTGCCATCCACCATGGCACTGGTAGGCGACCCCAACTGGTGGCTACCGAAGTGGCTCGACCGGCTGCTCCCTCGCCTCGACCTCGAAGGCGGCCCGGAGTTCGAAGAGAACCCGGTATCGAATGAAGAGCCCGAGCCGTCCCTCGTCTGAGGTCGCAGACGGTTCTCTAGAACAAGGATTCTTATGACATCTATACGAACGACCGGACTCACCAAAGACTTCGGCACGCTACGCGCCGTCGACAACATCTCCCTCGATTTGCCGACGGGGGGAGTCATCGGATTCGTCGGTCCCAACGGTGCAGGCAAATCAACCACGATTCGCATGCTCCTCGGGCTTGTTGAGCCGAGTAGCGGAGACGGCGAAGTCCTAGGCCACTCCATCCACGATCCGGCGACCTATCTACCTCAAGTAGGTGCGCTCATCGAAGGACCTGCCTTCCATCCGTCGCTTACCGGCGAGGAGAACCTCCGCTTGTTGGCAACTCTCGGAGGCCACTCCCGTCATCTCGTCCCCGAGGTCCTC
>JASJHC010000299.1:0-2711 GCA_033791245.1 Acidimicrobiia bacterium
TTCGACAAGGTTGCTGAGATGATGCGCCTCCTGACGCATGATGATGAGGAATTCGGAAATCTCCTCATCATCGAGGTCGGGCCAGTTGGCTCGCAACGTTTCCGAGAAGCCGGCAATGCTGGTGAGCGGGGTGCGGAATTCGTGGCTGACCATCGATACGAATTCGTCTTTGAGTTCCACGGCTCTTCGTTCCGAGGCGAGAGCGGTTTGGTTGCGCAGCGTTGAGGCGTGGAGAGCCTGCACCGCTCCGTACAGGAGGGTGGCGACGATCAGGGAAATCATCGCGACCGAGGCGACGCTGAAGATCGTTTCTCTCGTTTCGTTGATCGTGGGATCTCCGAGTGGTGACAGAAAGCTGACGGGAATTACGGTGAGTAGGGCGGCTCCAATGACAAATGCTGCCTTGGGAATGGGGAGTAGCAGCAGAGCGCCCGTGAGGACGTAGAGAAAGGTGACCGACTCGACCAGCTCGGGATTGCCTTTCAGCAGCGAGATTGCAGCAACGATCACGACATCGGTGAGAAGCATGGGAACTGCGCTGGTGCCATGAGACCGTCGCCACGCTCCATCGACGGTCAGATAGAGCGCACAGATCAAGATCAGCGGTGCGGGGTCGATTCCTTCGATCGTGCCAGATATAGCGAGCACTGTGATCACGGCACCGAAGGCGGCACGGACGGTGTTGACGCGGCTTCTGACCTCGGTGTATTCGACTGGGGCGTGGAGCCGAGCCAGTTCGGATGTACTCACAGTCGCTGTCCCACTCGTGTCGTTGCTCTTTCCTTGGCCCCGGTTGCACGCAGCCTAGGCGGCACGGGCTTCTTCAAGTTGGTCAAATGCCACATCCGGTACTGAGAGGTCGCCCTTGCCGGTCCCGATGGACAGATGTGGCTTGTACTTGCCGTGATAGTCGGAGCCCCCGGTGGCGACGATCCCGAGCTCGGCGCAGATTTCGGCGATCCGAGAGCGCAGGGCCGGCCGGTACTCGCCGTAGTAGGCCTCGATGCCGCCAAGCCCGTGATCGACGAGTTCTTTGAACCCAGTTGCGAACTCGGAGGAGCGTAGATTCAGTGTGTGGGGGTGGGCGATGACCGGCACCGCTCCAGAAGCTCTTCCCAGGCTGATAGCCTCGGCTGCGGTGAGACGGAGTCGTGGTGTGTAGGCGGGCCGCCCCGCTGCTAGGTAGCGGTCAAATGCTTCGGGAACGTTGGCAACGTAGTTCTTCTCGATCATCACTCCGGCGAAGTGGGGTCTGCCCACGACGCCGCCACCGGCTTCTCTCGTCACTTCTTCGATGGTGATGTCGAGCCCTTGCGCCTGCAGCTTGTCGGCCATCTCGACATTGCGTTGGTGACGAGACCGGCGCAGTTCCCCCATGCGGTCCTCGAGCGGGCCTCCCTCTGGGTTCAGGAAGTAGACCAGCATGTGCATGCTCTGGTCTTTCCAGGTCACCGAGAGCTCGGTGCCACCGATGAAGCGGATACCCCGTGTCGCGGCGAGGGCGGCGGCTTCTGGGACGCCTTCGAGTGTGTCGTGGTCGGTGAGGGCCATGCCGGTGAGCCCAATCGTGGCAGCAGTGTCAATAATCGCGGCCGGTGTTTCGGAGCCATCGGAGTAGGTGCTGTGCAGGTGGAGATCCACTGCCATCAGATCGAGCAGCTCAGTTTGATGGGGTCAGCCCCAGACGACGTTGGCAAGAACAAGGAGAGCCACTCCGACCACGACCCACTTGGCGGCCCGCTTGGCGGTGGCCATGACCTTCTCTTTGCGAGCGGCTTTACCCCGCTCTTTTTGCTTGACCGCCCGATTCTGCCGTTGCCGTTCACGTTTGTCAGTCGCCATAGGCCCAGGATCCTACTCGTTGACGGTGACGTGTTCTATGTAGAGCGTCTCCAGGGGGACGCTGACTTCGCCGAAGGCATTTGGGCCAAGGGGGATCTGTGAAATAAGGTCCAGGGTTTCGAAGCCGTCAACGACGCTCCCGAAGTAGCTGAAGGTGGGGTTGAGCGGGGCATCGGCCAACACTATGAAGAACTGCGACCCGGTGGAATCCGGGCCGGAGTTGGTCATAGCGAGTACTCCCCGTTCGTAGACGAACCCCACTTCGGGGAGTTCATCCTTGATGGTGTACCCGGGCCCCTCACGACCAGTTGCGGTCGGGTCGCCCGCTTGAATGACGAACCCGGGGACAACACGATGGGACACGGTTCCGTCGAAGTACCCGCTACGTGCCAGAAAGACGAAAGAGTTGACGGTATCGGGGGCGATCCCCGGATCAAGTTCGATGTCGATGGAGCCACACGAAGTCACAATGGTTGCCTGCACCACCGCACCGGGGTCGATAGCCTGGTCTTCTGGGGACGCAAAGGTCATTGGTGTCGCCAGTTGCGGAGCCTCGCCACCACATGCGGTGGTCTGGGCAACAAACCCGGCGTAGTCAGAGGGCGGACGCGGCGGAAGGGTGATTTCGGGAAGCGTGTCGGTGGTCGCGGTCGCTTGGGTTTTTGAAGTCGGTTCCCGGGTGCTCGGAGAGGCACTGGCTCCGGAGTCTTCGGAACCGCCGCACGATGCAAGTAGCAGGGCGACGATGCTGGCGACAAGAATTAGGCGAGTTGTGAGTGATGACATGCCTGGGGATGGTAATTCCGCTGCACCACTACGGCGGTAGACTCGCCCGATGGCAATCGTTGTGCAGAAATACGGTGGGACTT
>JASJHC010000300.1:0-4395 GCA_033791245.1 Acidimicrobiia bacterium
TGGAAGGCCGAGAGGGCACCCGCCGACTAATCGATAATCCCTCTACCTCGTCACCTCACGAGATTCGTCGTGAGGGCTGGCGCTGCTGGGTTTCTCCGGTCGGTGTTCAGTTGTTGCCGCAAGGCTAATCCATCTGAGGGAAAAGGAAACGTCCCTTGACCGGTTTTGCGTGGAAGTGGTTGCTAGTGCAGCGAGGTGACGAATCAACTGAGGGAGTTAACGAATCAACTCAAAGAGTTGACCTATCAACTGAGGGAGTTAACGACGACCTTGCCTACGGACGAAGCGATGTCTTCGGCGATGGCCTCAGTGGTTGCCTCGACCATGACCCGGACCAGTGGCTCTGTGCCCGAGGCACGCACCAGGATTCGCCCATCGTCACCAAGCGTACGCTCCGCGTCTTCGACAGCACCCCAGATCTCGGAGGACCCAGCCAGCTTGCTCTTGTCGACAACCTGAATGTTGTGCAGAACCTGCGGATACTCCGTGATCACCTTGCGCAACTCGGTCAACGGCTGACCTGTTGCTGCAATCACTTCGGCGAGACGCACCGCGGTGCGGAGACCGTCGCCGGTTGTCCCGCGATAGAAAATGATGTGACCAGACTGCTCGCCGCCAAGTGCAGCTTTCACCCGACGCATACCTTCGTAGACATAACGGTCGCCGACGGCAGTCTCCTCAACGTCGATGCCGAGGCTCTCCATGGCGCGGCGGAAACCCAAGTTGGCCATGACCGTGCTGACAACGATGTTGTTGCGCAATTCTCCGCTGTCCTTCAGCTGCTTGGCGAAGATAGCCATGAGAACATCGCCGTTGGCAGTGACCCCGTTCTCGTCGACAGCAATCAGCCGATCAGCATCTCCGTCAAATGCAAGACCGACACGTCCGTCGACGAACGTCGATACGTACTCCGGCACCGTTGCGCCGCAGCCGGCATTGATGTTATTGCCATCGGGCTCTGCGGCATGGACCTCGACGGAGGCACCGAGGCTTTCAAACAGTTGTGGGGCGGCTTGGTAGGCAGCGCCGTTGGCGCAGTCGAGAACAAACTCGAGGCCACGCAAGCTGTAGTTGGAGTTCTCGGCAAGGTTCTCGACATAGCGGTCTACGGCGTCCGGCATCTTGGTCCGGATCCCGATCAGCGCCCCGTCAGGGTGCTTCCACGGAGCACCGCGCCGGTACCGGGTCTCGATGACCGCCTCTTGCTCGTCGTTGAGTTTGCCCCCGGTTGGCCCAATGAACTTGATGCCATTGTCGTGGGCAGGATTGTGTGAGGCGCTCACCATGACGGCAAGCGGAGCCTCCAGCTGCCGCAGCAGACGGGACACTCCACCGACAGGTAGGACACCAACGTCGACGGTGTCAACACCAACCGAACTAAATCCAGCGTGGAGGGCAGTCGTGAACATCGGACCCGAACGCCTGGTGTCGCGACCGATGACAACAGGACCTTCGGTGCTCTCGCCGGCGGCGCGCGCAAGGTCAAGCGCCATGTCAACGGTTAGATCAGTATTGGCTCGGCCCCGAATGCCATCGGTTCCGAAGAGTCGATCAACTCCAGCCACCGCTTGCCCCCAGTCCCGGTTGCGGATGCATGTGAGGTGGTTCTAGCGCTTGGTGAACTGAGGAGCGCGACGGGCCTTGCGGAGACCGTACTTCTTGCGCTCAACACGACGGGCATCACGAGAGAGCATCCCGCCCTTTTTGAGGATCGGCCGATGCTCAATGTCGATCTCGACGAGCGCACGGGCGATACCAAGACGCAACGCATCGCTCTGGCCGGTGGTGCCACCACCCTCGAGCTTGGCAACAACGTCGTATTGGCCTTCGACCTCGACCGCACGGAGCGGCTCGAGTACCCGCTGCCGCAAAGCGGCATGGGGGAAGTAGACATCCAGGGAACGGCCTCCGTTGAGTGTTACCTGACCGGTCCCTGGGTAGAGACGGACCCGAGCAACTGAGCTCTTACGACGGCCTGTGGCTTGAACGAGCGGCTTTGCCATCAGGCTCCGACCTTTCTGATATCGAACGGCTGCGGATTCTGTGCACCATGCGGATGATCCGGGCCTGCGTAGACCTTGAGCTTGCTCAGGGTTTGCCTGCCAAGCCGGTTCTTCGGAAGCATGCCACGGACCGCATTGCGGATGACACGATCGGGATAGGTCTCCCGTAGCTCGCGCAGTGTTGACGACCGAATACCGCCGGGGAATCCTGAGTGCCGGTAGTAGACCTTCTGGTCCTCTTTTTTGCCGGTGACCGCGATCTTGTCGGCGTTGATGACTATCACATAGTCACCGCCATCTACATGGGGAGCAAAGGTCGGCTTGTGCTTCCCTCGTAGGATTTGAGCAACGGGAGAAGCAAGACGGCCGAGTGGCACATCTGCCGCATCGACCACAAACCACTCATGGTTCAGATCGCCGGGCTTTGGCGTAAAAGTCTTTTGCAATTTGGGCTTCATGAAACAGTCCTCGAACAAGAAAAAGCACACATAGAGGAACCCCCGGAACACGGGAGTTTGCGCATAATAAGGCATACGGGCGCCGCGCGCCAACCCGACACCGTCACCTACCCGTATTTTACCGAAACAAGGGTCAAACCGTGGGCGCGGGCGGCACCTTTTCCCTGACGTCGGTTCCTCGATTCAAGGATCTCTTGAACAGCCTCAGGCTGGATCTTGCCTCTTCCTACCTCGATCGACACCTGTGCAAGCGAACGCACCATCTGATGACAGAAAGAACTGGCCGCTACGTCAAGTGCCAACAGACCGCTCCCCCGGTTGGTCCACTCCACCAGGTCCAGCCTGCGTTCTGTACTGCGATTGGGTGCTTTGCGACAGAAGGCCGCAAAGTCATGCAGACCGACCAAGCAAGCTATGCCCTTGTTCATTAGCTCCACATCGAGCGGCGTTCGATAGTGCAGAGAGGTTCGGGCCAAGAACGGGTCGGGAACATCTCGATTGAGAACGAGATAGGTGTAGGCCCTCCCGATTGCCGAGAAGCGTGCGTCAAAGCTGTCCTCGACAACGGCCACGCTGGACACGCTGATCTCGGGGCCAAGCTGGCGGTTCAGCGACCTCAGAACCATCCCGGTGTCATAGTCCTGGGTCGTCTTGAATGACAGCACTTGACCGGTGGCGTGGACTCCGCGGTCGGTACGGCCGGCGACCACGGTCTCCACTTCACCGGTCATTCGGAAGAGAGCTGTCTCGAACTCACCTTGGACCGTGCGGACATTCGGCTGTTTGGCATAACCATGAAAGTCGGTGCCGTCATAGGCGAGGTCGATGCGATAGGTGGTCATCACTAGGGACGAAGCATGGGCGAGAAGCCAAAGATCGCATCGACCAAAAGCAGGCCAGCGAAAGCACTAACCGCAACCAGCCAGGCGCGCTCGCGGGGCAGGTCGCTCTCGTACTCAATGCCGCGAGCGATGATCGCCATGAACCAGGCAAAACCGAGCACAAACGGGATCAGCCCACCCTGGTTGAGGACAAGGGCGACCGCAAGGGTCGCCAGCGTCGTCGGGTACGCAAACCCGGTAAATCGAAGGTAGGTGGCGTACTCGCCACTGCCCTGGGCGATGTACCGGACCAGCGCCCATGCGATTGCCGAGTAGAGCAACCATTGCACGAGGCCGGCGAGGACGGGCTGTATCAGCAGGTCCCAGGCACCGAAGTTGAAAACGGATCGGAGACCACCGGTAATCCCGGCAAACATAAGCAACTGGGTGATGCCAACCAGCACGAGTGCATCACCGGTGGAACGATCGTTGAAGCTCATCCACACAAATGCCTCGCGCTCCAGCCGGATGGTCTGGAGAAACCGTTTCAGAACCTCGCCCATGGGGCACCTCTCGACGAACGCAGTTCGGCGGAGCATAACGCTGCCGAGAGGCACGAGACCCGGGTTACTGTGGGGCCTCGAAGTACAGGAAGGGACTGATGGAGTATTCAACCCTGGGGAAGACCGGCTTCCCCGTCTCGCGAATCGGTTTTGGTGCGTGGGCGATTGGCGCCGACTGGGGCGACGTCACCGAGGCCGACGCCATGGCCGCGCTCAACGCAGCCCTTGACGAAGGCATCACCTTCTTTGACACTGCCGACGTCTACGGCGACGGCCGCAGCGAACGTCTCATCGCTCGTCTTCGCCAGGAGCGACCCTCGGTTCCCTTCACCGTTGCCACCAAGGCCGGCCGCAGACTGAACCCTCATGTCGCCACCGCCTATACGGCAGAAGCCATCGAAGATTTCGTCGATCGCAGCCTGACCAACCTCAATGTGGAAAGCCTCGCACTGGTGCAGCTGCACTGCCCGCCCACAGATGTCTATTACAACCCTGCTCTCTTCGCGGGCCTCGACGACATGGTTCGCCGTGGCAAGATCCAGCACTACGG
>JASJHC010000301.1:0-3733 GCA_033791245.1 Acidimicrobiia bacterium
GAGAGAAGGGATGGTTCTGTGAGCGACCTGTTCGACTACCTGACCCCGGGTGCGTTCCTGTATATCGATTTGTTGGCTGCCTTCACGAACGCCCTCAACGGTGCGCTCCTGGCGCAACGTCCGGATCACTACAAGGGCCGCTACATCACCGTGGTGGGCATCCTGGTGTTCGCCGTATTCGGCGGAATCGGCGGTGGCATCACGAGGGACGTACTCCTCAATGATCAACCTGGGTCGCTGACGAACCCCTGGTACCTCATCCTGATCTTCGTTGCATGGGTTATCGGTATGCGCACGGCCTGGACCAAGGGCCAGCAGTTCCGTGAGACGTACTACCAGTTCATGACCTCGTTCTCTCTGCCCTGGTACGCAATAGTCGGAGTGCAGTTGGGCCTCGAGGCTGGATGGCCGCTGCTCGGTGCCATCTTCCTCGGTGTCGTCGGACCAACCGCTGGCCGCTTCCTGATCGACGTTGGCTCCGGCGTCCCTGCCAAGCAGTTTGTGCAAGGCGAGTGGTTCATCGGCACAGCCATCCTGACGTCGCTGAGCTTCTTCTTCCTGCGGGTCGGGGCATACGGTGGGTTCGGGCTATCACTCGGATTCGTGGCGGCTACGCTCGTCGCGTTCGCCATTGGCTTCACCTTCCGCGTGGCCGCCATCTGGTACGCGTGGGAAGAGCCGATGCCCAAGAAGATCCCCGCCTGGCTTCTCAAGGGTCAGCCAAAGCGAGAGACACTCAAAGAGAAGATGCAGCCTGGTTGGACCCCCTCGTGGGAGCAGCCAGAAGAGTGAGCTTCGCCAGTGGAACCACAGTTCCGGCCGAGCGCAGCTAGGAGATCCAGAACGTGACCAATCCAAACGCCTTCGCAAAAGACCCCTCCTTCTGGGTGCGTCTGGGGTGGGGCGCTCTGGTGGCGCTCATCACCGCGATTGGCACCCTCCTCTTCGTGATCTTGATGAATCTCGGCCTGAATCTGGTCTGGGGGTGGCTCGACCTGTCGGAGATGGAGGCTTTCTCCGGGACCTGGCCCATTCTGGTCATCATGGTCACCGTTGGTCTCGTCGTCGGCGTGATCCACCACTTCACGGACACCGAAGAGGCGAACGTCTTTGAAGCCGTGCAGAAAGGATATCTCGATCCAAAGCCGGTACCGGCCGCGTTGCTCATCTCACTGATTTCAATGATCGGCGGATACAGCGTTGGGCCGGAGGTGCCGTCCGGCATGTGGGCCGGCGGCTTCGCCACCTGGCTATCGGAGCGGCGAAAGATGCCTGACGAGCTACGCGCGTCAAACGTCTCGAGCGGCATCGTGAGCGCCTACGGGGGCTTGTTCACGTCGCCGTTCGCTTTCGTCGTGATGCGCCTGGAACTCGCTCATGCGCAGAACCCGCTCTTCTTCGGCACCATTGTCGTCGCCACCGTCGCGGCCACCGTAGGTTTCGGGTTCTTCTACGCCGTAGCCGGCGATGAATACGCTGAGCTCCTGCGTCTGCTGGACCTACCCTCGTATACGCTCGAACTCTGGCATCTTCTGGCGGCTATCGCTTTCGGCCTCGTCGGCGTGTTGCTGGCGCTGTTCTACGGCATCACGCTCGGCACGTTGAAGAGGTTGGTTGCGCCTCTCGAGAACCGGCCGGTTGTGCGCGGCGTCGGAGCTGGACTGCTCCTGGGTCTCCTCGGCATGGCGCTGCCCCTGACGATGTTCCTGGGTTCGGAAGGACTCGTCATCGTTACTGAGACGGGCGCAACTATGGGCGTGGCCTTGGTCTTGGCGCTGGTCTTCGGCAAGATCCTGGCAACAGCCGGGGCAATATCCACGGGCTTCATCGGCGGACCCATCTTCCCGCTGTTCTTCGTCGGCGGCGCGGCAGGCACAGCGATCAACCTCATCTTCCCCGACGTCCCGCTGGGTCTCGCCGTTGGTTGCACCATGGCTGCCTTGACCGGGGCTGCCCTTCCTGCCCCGTTCATGATCGCAATTGTGGTTCTCCTGGTTACCGGGATCCCAGCCACCGAAGGCATCCCGGTACTACTGGCCGCGATCGTCGCCCACGGCATCACTTTCGGATTCGGCCTCATCCCTCACCCTTCTGCTGCCCAGAGACACCCTTCCTCGGCAACCGAAGGCGCATCGCCCGGCACCGACGCCCAACCCCGTAGCGACGGGTAGTGGCGATGCCTACTGTTTTGCCCCGTGTGAGAAACACCAGCGACCGCTAGAACCCACTGGAGAGAGATGATGTCAGAGAAGGAGAGCACAAGGCGGTCGCCGATGGACTGGTTCTTCGTATCCACAGACGGTGCCCGCGCCCGTCGTCCCGCTGATGTCGTCATCGGCATCTTCGGTGTGTTGGTTGTCTTCGTCACTGCTGTCGAGGCTGATCAGTTCGCCTGGCTCGAGGAGCTACTCAGTCAGTTCGTTGGGCTGTTGCCCTCGTGGATCGAGACCGCATTTGGGGTCGTCTATGGGATAGGGCTGATTTATGCCTTGGTGATTGTCCTGATGGCCGTCTTCGGATGGTCGACGCGTAGGGCTCTGGTCCGCGACTTGGCGGTCGCCATCGGGCTCGCTGCGCTGTCTACCGTTGTGCTCACTCGTCTGGTGAACGCAACGTGGCCTGTGCTCTTGCCTGAGCTGGTCGACCAAGTAGCACCTTCGTTCCCGGTCGCCCGTGTCGGGATGGTGACGGCTGTCCTCGTCGTCGCGGGACCCGAACTTGTGCGGCCGTTCCGCCGGGTCGGCTGGCTGTTGGTCGGGTTGATGTTCTTCATCGCCATGGCACTCGGATACGGTCTCCCGGGGGATGCTCTCGGTGGTTTGGGCGTTGGCCTCGTGTCGGCGAGTGTCGTTCTTGTTGGATTTGGGTCCGCTCGGGGACTTGCGAGTGTCGACGATGTCATGTCCGGACTCTCCGGCTTGGGCATCGAGGCGCGGAACCTCACGGTTGCTGTGTACCAGAGATGGGGCGTGCGGACCTTCGACTGTGTCGGTATCGATGGCGCGCCAATGCGAGTCCATGTGTACGGCCGGGATGCCAAAGATGCCCAGCGGGTCACCATCTGGTGGCGTTCGATCTGGTACCGAGACGCTGGTCCTGACCTCACATCGAGTCGACTCCACCAGGTGGAGCACGAGGCCTTGTTGACGATTGCAGCCAGAGAGGCAGGTATTTCGTGCCCGACGGTGTATGCCGCTGGCGCACCCTCCAAGAAGGTGGCTCTCATCGCCCTGAGTACTGAGGGTCAGTCGCTTGCCGACATCAATCCAGATGATGTCGGTGATGCTGCACTCATCGAGCTGTGGAAGTCTGTCGGCATGTTGCACGCGAACGGGATCGCTCATGGGCGTCTCAATGAACACGCGGTGCGGCTCAGTGGCGGTTCTCCGTTGATCGAGAACTTCCAGGCGGCCTCGACGGCTGCCCCGGACGTTCGGATCCAGGGTGATGTCGTTGAGCTGCTGTCGTCGTCGGCGAACCTGTTCGGTACAGAGCGTGCCGTGACTGTTGCGCGGGGAGGGCTTGGAGATGAGGCGCTCGTTGCCGCACTCCCGTACCTCCAGAGATCTGCAGTCAGCACCGAAGGACGGAAGACGGTTCCGTCGAAGAAGTCGTTCTTCGCAGATATTCGCAAGGAAGTAGCCAGCCAGACCGGGGTCGAGGCTCCGAAGCCTGCACAGTTGACACGAATCAGCTGGCGAACGATCTTCATGTTCGGTCTTACGCTCGTCGC
>JASJHC010000302.1:0-6390 GCA_033791245.1 Acidimicrobiia bacterium
CTCGAGTCTGGTTCGGCCGGCTTTCGGCCCGTACTGAATCGGTGGTTCAGTCTTCTGGAAGCCCGCGACGAGCCGCGTGACCGCTACATGGTCGTGAGCCGGCGCGCCGCTCTGGCGCTTCTCGATGGGGACACTGATCTAGCCGAAGCTCAGATGCATGAAGCAGTGCGGATCGGAGAGCAGATCCATGAACCAGATACGGGCAACGTGTTCATGTCGCAGCGGGTTGGCCTCGCTCGGGCCCGCGGGGATGCCGACGAGCTCAGGTCACTAGCCAAGGACGCAGTCCACTGGTGGACCGGCGCCCCTGTCTTGGCACACTCGGTAGCTGCGGGAGCCTATGCAACAGCCGGCGATCTCGATGCCGCATCTCGTGAAGTGACGACGGTGGCGGATTCCGGAGGATGGCGCAGCGATGAGTCGTATCTCAGGTCGGTTCTCATCGCCCACCTCACTGAAGCGGCTATTGCTCTCGACGACACGGACCTGTGCCAACAGTTGCTCACCGAGGCAGAACGACTGACCGACAGCTGTGGTGTCAACGGCGCCGTTGTAGCCTTTGCCGGCCCGTTTGCTCACATCGCAGGGGTCCTCGCCAGCCATCTTGGAGACAACGATCGCGCTACCGCAATGCTCCATCAATCGATCGAAACCTCGCGCCGGCTCGGGGCGACCGTCTGGGTCCGCAGCGGAGAAGCTGCTCTACGCGAAGTTGCGAGCTCAGAAGCAGAAAGCAACGCCAAGAACGAGCCCGATTTCGAGATCGCCACGCTCATACGGACCGAGAAGGTCTGGACTGTTTCCTGGCGCACGGAACATGGCAGCCTTCCGCATGTGAAAGGCTTGACCGATATTGCCGTTCTCCTGCGCCACCGCGGTCAGGACATCTCGGCACTCCAACTGGCGGGTGCCCCGCCAGCCATTGCGGGAAGCAACGAGAGTCTGATCGACCTCGACGCACTTAACGCATACAGGATCCGGCTCGATGACCTCGTCGGCGAGATCGACCAAGCTGACAATGACGCCGACATCGGGCGAAAGGAAAGCCTCGAAGATGAGCGCGAGCAGCTCCTCGCGGAAATCCGGCGCGCAACCGGCCTTGGAGGTCGGCTACGAACCAACGCCAGTGACCCCGGAGAACGGGCCCGCAAAGCGGTTAGCGCCCGCATACGAGACGCCATCCGACGACTCGATACCGTCGCCCCTCTGCTTGCCGCGCATCTGAACCGCTCAGTTCAAACCGGCCTCCGCTGCTCATATGCACCGGTGGGCGACGATTCCCAAATCCGTTGGAATGTAGAGGGCTGATTGTCTGTCAGCCGCTGCGAACTCGGAAATGAAGGAGCTCTACTGTTGGTCCCTTTGTTACAGCCGGGCTTCGCAGCAATAGAGGGCGAGCGTCGCCGCAGAGTCGGTGCTCACGGCGTCCTCGGTCACGCCTCACAAACGGCCTAGGGCGATGGCCGCTAGCTCGATCAATACCTCGCGTGGCTCGGCGAGTTCTCCATAGCCTCCGTTGACTCCAAGCCCGATGAATTGACCGCCTCCCGCGTCAACGGCAAGTCCGCGAAAGCCCTGTACGTAGACTGCGGCCGCGCCCAGATTGGGGATGACCTCAGCGCTCCCTTCGGGAACCATGGCCATGTAGTTCTCAAACAACGATGCCGGGGCTCCAAAACGACCTTCACCGTCATCTACGTTGAGAAAGATCCCAACTCCGGCGTCCTCGCCGAAGTCGAAAACGCAAGAAATCGGAGATTCGTTGCGGGCTTCATCGACGGTCAGCTCGGCGACGGCGGAGACTTCGTCGATCTCCACGAGGTCGCAAGGGGCCACCGCGGTCGGGACCACATTCGATTCGGCCGCGACGGTCGTCGAGGTCGTGGCCGTTGATGCGCCAGTTGCTACCGGTGCTTCCGGAGATGTCTGTCCACCGCAGGAGGCAGTAACCAGGGCCCCAGCCAGCATCCAGGCAAACCATTTCATCCCTTGACCTCCCGGGTCGGCGCACGTCCTTGCAGCCTAACGGCTCCCGTTCCTGTGGGTTTCCCACAACCGCCCGGCCTCGCATGTGGTGTCGCCTCATCGCTGGCGTAAGGCCTAGCTGCAAGGCCGCGTTGCTGCCTTCAGTCGGAAATGCCCGTTTCGCGGAATCCGCTAGTGCTCCTGACCAGCTGAGTGGAATATGCATCCGCACGAAAGGTTGCCCACGAAGTACCTACACATGGGAATACTGATATCAAACGCAGGAGCGACATGTCCACAACAGTTGCCAACTGGAGCGTCGATCGGCTCGCCGACCTCACAGGCAAGACCTACTTCATAACTGGAGGGAACTCCGGCATCGGATACGAGTCAGCGTTGCACCTGCGGCGCGCCAACGCCGATGTCATCATTGGCGCCCGCTCACCGGATAAGGGGGCTGCAGCCGTGGCATCGCTCACGGCGACCCCAGGCGCGGGCTCTGTCGACATGGTGCGACTCGACCTCGCCGACACCGCCTCGATTGGCAACGCCGACAAGGCACTGCGCAACTTGACCGATGGCGTCGATGCGATGGTCAACAACGCCGGCGTGATGCAGACGCCGCAACAGCAGACGGCCGATGGGTTCGAGATGCAGTTTGGCACCAACCACCTTGGACACTATCTGCTGAACTATCTCGTGTTTGACCTCGTCGTGGCGCGTCGCGGCCGCATCGTGCCCGTCAGTAGCATCGCCCACCGGAGCGCAAAGGGCATCAATTTCGACGACCCGATGCTCACAAACAGCTACTCACCGACCGCCGCATATAACCAGAGCAAGCTCGCCAACATCCTCTACGGACTCGAACTAGCACGACGGCTCGAGGCCGCGGGAAGCAGTGTCATCGCCGCAACAGCGCACCCCGGTTACTCGGCGACCAACTTGCAGAGCAGCGGCCCCACCGGTCTGTGGAAGCAGCTGTACCGACTCACCAACGCCGTCATGGCACAGAGTGCTGCGGACGGTGCGGTACCGATAGTGCTCGCCGCCGCGGGGACTGAGGCTCGCAATGGCGCATACTACGGGCCGACGAAATACGGGGACGCGCGAGGCCCGGTTGGCGACTCGACCATCGCGGCGGTCGCCCTAGATGAGGGGGCGGCATCGAGATTGTGGTCATTGAGCGAGGAACTGTTGGGCATCACGTTCACGGTCGCCTAGCTCGATACCGGCGGAGGTAATGCATCGGTGACCTCCGCGACGAACTGGCCGCGTCCCGTCCGCACTGGCGTCGGGCCTATCGTGGCGAGCCACTCCGGGAGGGTTGTAAGTGACTGAGGACCGCAGCGCCAGTTTTGTCGAGCTGTTCTTCGATCTCGTATTCGTATTTGGCATAACGCAGGTCGTGGGGTCCATCCATGGACATCTGGACTGGCCAACGTTGTGGCGCGCCGCCGTGGTCCTCGCACTCATGTGGTGGGCGTGGACCCAGTACACCTGGCTGGCAGGGTATTCCGATTTCGACGAGCTACGGCCTCGACTCGTTATCTTGGTAGCCACCGCCAGCACCTTCATCCTCGCAGTTTCGGTTCAATCAGCCTGGGCTGACGAGGGCGCCGTCTTTGGCTTGGCGTACTTCGGGGTGATGGCTCTTGGCGGAGGGTTCATGTGGTTGAACGCCAGGACGGCTGAGATTGAAGGGCGGGCCGAGCCCGATCAGATGGCAGGGACGGTCGCATATGTCTTGCGGATGATGGCCGGGTCGGTGTTGGTGTTGATTGGGGGCTTCGTTGCTGCCGACTATCGACCTTGGTTCTGGGTAGCCGCTGTCGTTGTGAACTTGCTCAGCGCCATGTCAGCTGGGCAGTACGAGTACGAGGTCAACGCGGCCCACTTCGCAGAGCGACACGGGTTGTTCGTGATCATTGTGCTTGGTGAGGGGCTCATTGCGATTGGTGTTGGCATCGTCGGTCATACCGGTTCGATGGCGTTCTATGCGGCAGGTACTGCGATGCTGCTTATCGCCTTGTCGATGTGGTGGTCATACTTCGACTGGCTGTTTCAGGTGGGGGAGAAGGCACTCAAGAACGCCACCGGTATCGCACGGAGCCGTTTGGCGCGCGATGCCTACTCGGTGGCTCACTATCCGCTCGTTGCCGGTGTGATCTTGTTTGCAGTGGGGACCGAAGAACTGGTGGCCCATCCGGACGTTGCTTTGGAGACTGCGAGTAGGTGGGCTTTCGTTGGCGGTCTGATGCTCTTTCTTGCAGCACAGTCGATCATGGCTCGCCGCTTCACCGGTTCGTTGACTTGGGAGCGTTTCGGGCTCATTGGCTTCCTGGGTATCGCCGGCGTGGCATTCGGAGACCTGAGCGGTGCCGTCCTTGTAGTGCTGGTGTGCATAGCGTTGCTGGTGACCCTTGGAGTCGAGACAGCCCGCCATCGAGAGGAACTCAGCCAGCTGCGGTCGGACCGCGCTGTAAGCGGGTGATGGCCTCGTCGATAGTCGCCGGGTCAACCGCGATCGACATCCGAGCAAAGCCTGCTCCTTGACGGCCGAACCAATGGCCGGGGCTCAAGGCGACCCCAGATGCGGCAAGCCAGCGAGCCAGCTCCGGAACCTCAAGCCCGAGGTCGCGGAAGTCGAGCCATGCCAGATAGGTAGCTTCGTGGGGCATAACGCGGATCTTGTCCGTGAGGCCTTCTCGTAGCCTCTCGATGTTTGATGCGACTAGCTCAAGCAATCCATCCAGCCACTCGGCGCCCTCTCGGTATCCGGCCTCAAACGCGGCGGTCGCAAAGACATTGTTGCGGGTGAGGTGGAGGCGATTGCTCATTTTCTCGAAAGCACGAGCAATGTCGTCGTTGTCTGTGATCAGGAGTGTGTCGCAGACCCCGGCGAGGCCAAATGTCTTGATAGGTCCGTGGGTCGCAGCCCACTTCACGCCATTTTGTCCTGTCGCCGTGGCGAAGGGGACGAAGGTGTTCGGAGGCACAGCAAGGTCGGCGTGGATTTCGTCGGCGATGACGGTCACGTTGTTCTCCGCACAGATCTGAGCTACAGCGTGCAGCTCTTGTTTCGACCACAGCCGACCGACTGGATTGTGTGGATTGCACAGGATCATTGCTCTTGCGGATGGGTCCGCCGTCTGTTCGGCGAGCTGGTCCGTGTCCATTCGATATCCATCATCAGTGAGGACTAGTGGGTTACGCACGACGGTTCGCTTGGAGGCGGTGATCAGGGGCTTGAAGTCTGTGAACACCGGTGGCTGGATGATGACGCCATCGCCCTCGTTGGTCAGTTCGTTGATGAGGACGCCGATCGACGTTCCAACGCTCGGACTGACCACTGTCGAAAGCCCGTTTCTGCGCCATTGGTGGCGGCTTGTCATCCATTCCCAGAATGCGTCTTTCAGGCTGTCCGGTCGTACCTCGTATCCGTACCAATCGGAGGTGGCCCGGCTCTCGAGTACTCGCCGAATTGGGTCGGCGATGGGGACGTATGGTTCAGCGATCCAGAGGGGCAGCAGATCACTCTTTCCGAACAGGCTGTCAAGACGACCCTGGTCCGAGGCAAGGGCCCATGAGTGATTGGCGACGTCGGTCATGAAGACACCTCTCCGGATTGACATGTAGCTCCAGTTCATATTGACAATCGTCAATATGAACTGTCGAGAGCGTATCAACATCCGTCGAGATGTCAACGTGTAGCTTGTGGCCATGAGTCAACCCACACGCGACAGACCCGAAATACCAGATGGCTACGGAGTTCCAGAAACCGCGGAGGGCATCCTTGAATGGGCGGCGATCGAAGATCGTCTCAGAGAATCGTCTCACTACTGGATGTCGACGACTCGTCCCGACGGGCGCCCGCATGTGGTCCCACGCTGGGGTATCTGGCTCGACGGGCGGTTCTGGTACGACGGTGCTCCGTCGACGATTCATGGACGGAACCTCATGGCGAACTCAGCGTGCGTGCTCCACCTCGAAGACGGCCGTCAAGCGGTGATGGTGGAGGGTCGATCCGATGCCGCTGATCCTCCAGGATTGGAATTCGGTGGCCGCCTGTCAGCAGAGTTCTCCCGGAAATATGCCGATCTCGGCTATGCACCCGAGGCCGGGAGTTGGGAAGGTTCCGACTCTGGAGGCCTGCGGGTATTCACCCCGCTCAAGGCGATGGCGTGGTTCGAATTCCCGACGGATGTGACCCGATTCCGTTTTCGATGACGTCCGTCGATGTGTCCCATTTGCAGCCTCGCTAGCTCGGTTGCGGTGGAGAACATGGCAGCCGATGAGCCGGAACTGGAGCTATTCAACATCGTCCTAGACGAACGGCCCCGCCGGGCACATGATGTGGCTGTGACCAAACGAGGAGGAAGCCGTGACCAAGCCAGATAGCACCCCTGAGGAACGAGCCCGCAATCG
>JASJHC010000303.1:0-2580 GCA_033791245.1 Acidimicrobiia bacterium
CCGGACGTTGCCCTCCTTGATCAGTTCCCTGATCCGTCCCAGCAACTCGTCACCCTTTACCTTGAATTCTTCAACCTGATCCACGATGCACACTCCTTGATGTAATACGTCCAGCATCGCGCAGAACGCAACGTACGGCTATCGGGGACGTCACCCACTTATCTCGGGGTGCTGTACCGTTCCCAGAACACCGAACAGGAGCCACCTTGCCTGCCGCAATCCCCGACGATATCCGCGCCATGCTCAGCGAGCCGATCTTCTTTCATGCCGCCACCGTGAATCCGGACGGGTCCCCGCAGGTTTCTGTGGTGTGGGCCGATCTCGATGGAGATCTACTCAAGTTCAGCACCGCGGAAGGACGAACCAAGCCCCGGAACCTGCGCAATGATCCGCGGATCGCTATATCTTTTTCCCCACCGGACAACCCGTATCGCAACGTGGTTCTCAACGGGCGTGCGGTTGAGATCGAACCAAAAGGGATGGATCTCATCGACCACATGGCGCGCAAGTACACCGACGCCGACAGCTACCAGTGGTCACAACCCGGCGACGTCCGCATCGACATCGCAGTCGAGATCGATCGCATCACCGGATAGCGAACCGTGCGGTAGCCTGAGCTGATGACGTCTGACTATCGAGCCTTTGCCGCAATAGAGGCGGGCGGGACCAAGTTCCGCGTCGCCATCACCCGAGGGCGTGAAGTCGTCGCCGACACGACGGTCGCGACAACGACTCCCGACGAAACGCTCGGGGCCAGCATCGATTTCATCGCCGCCAATGGCCCGGCGCAGTCCGTCGGAATTGCATGTTTTGGGCCTCTCGACCTTGATCCGTCGTCGCCGTCGTACGGCTCAATTACAGCCACACCAAAACCGCACTGGTCCAATACGCCCGTACTAGCCACAGTCCGTGATGAACTCGGCGTACCTGCCGCGATCGACGTCGATGTAGGCGGTGCTGCTCTCGGCGAATGGACCTGGGGAGCGGGCCGCGGCCTCTCCAGTTTCATCTATCTGACGGTAGGGACGGGCATCGGTGGCGGGCTCTTTGTCGACGGCAAGGTGCATCACGGGATGGGACACCCCGAAATGGGACATGTCATCTTGGAGCGAGTGACTGACGACAACTACCCCGGTCATTGCCCGTTCCACGGTGCCTGTCTCGAGGGTATGGCTGCGGGGCCCGCGATCGGCGATCGATGGGGCATGCCGGGCAAGCAACTGGCGGATCGGGAAGAAGTATGGGACCTGGAAGCGACGTATCTCGCACAGGCGCTGCGCACCTATACGTATGTTGTGGCCCCGGAGAGAATCCTCCTCGGCGGCGGGGTGATGCAACGACCCGGTCTATTGGAGTTGGTCCGCAGCAAACTCGCCGAACAGCTCAACGGTTACGCAACCTCGGCCATTCGCTCTGGCTCACTCGACAGCTACGTTGTCGCACCAAAGTTTGGCCAGGACGCCGGCCTCGTCGGAGCAATCGCACTGGCCATGAACGCTTTCGAAGCCAACGGCTGACGTGACCTGACCTCGTCTGGCGTCCAGACCTCTGAAGATCCGTCACACGTCATTGGACGATCCCGTTGGTGCATATGATCGGAGCCCAGAGGAGGGACACCATGAAAGCAAGTCTTCAGGTTGCGAATTTCACATGGCCGGGCGGTGACGCCGCGATCGGACCAGCGCTGCGAACGATCGGCGAGGCCGCCGAGGAGGCCGGGTTCGACACGTTGTGGGTGATGGATCACTTCTTCCAGCTCGAACCGATGATCGGCCCCGCCGATAACGCAATGCTGGAGGGCTACTCGGCTCTTTCGTACCTGGCGGGGATCACCGAGCGAATCAGGCTGGGCACACTGGTGACCGGCGTGCACTACCGGAGCGCCGGCTATCTGGCCAAGACCGTCACCACCCTTGATGTATTGTCGGGAGGCCGCGCCTGGTTGGGGATTGGAGCCGGCTGGTACGAACGAGAGTCGCTCGGGCTTGGTCTCCCCTACCCACCACTCAAAGACCGATTCGAGCAACTCGAAGAGGCTCTCCAGATCGTGCTTCAGATGTGGGAGGGTGACCGCAGCCCGTTTACCGGGAAGCACTATCAGCTGACCGAACCAATCAGCAGCCCGCAGCCCCTGACCAAGCCACGACCGCCAATCCTGATCGGTGGTTCAGGCGAGAAGAAGACACTGCGGATGGTGGCGCAGTATGCGGATGCCAGCAACTTCTTCATTTTCGGCGGACCCGAAGAGGCACAGCACAAACTGGACGTCCTCAAGGAGCATTGCGAACGGCTGGGCCGGGACTATGACGAGATCTCCAAGACGGCCTCCGGGTTCATGTACACGGGTCAGCCAACGGCGGAGCTTGTCGAGCAGGCTCGCCCGCTGGCGGCGATGGGCTTCGACCATGCAATCTTCAACGTGATCAATGACTTCGAGGGCACACCGATTGCCCAGCTGGGTGCCGAGGCACTCCCCGCCCTCGCCGAGCTGTAGCAAACCCACGAGGTCACTCGTCGGTGACGCAGCCCTCAGAGGCGGACTTCACGGTCTTGATATAGCGATGCAGGGTGCCCCGGGTT
>JASJHC010000304.1:0-4106 GCA_033791245.1 Acidimicrobiia bacterium
CCCCTTCCAAGTTCCCCACCAATTGGCCCAAGAGCTCAGGATTACTTGCCGATTAGTATCGCCGCTTTCGAATTTAGCTTCGAGCTTTGACTTGTGGTCGTTGCTCTCGAACTTGATCTCGACCTCTACCGGCCCGGTGTGCTCATAGTCGGCCGAGAAACCCGGTCGGGGCGCTGCCGATACGAGATGCACCTCGCCGCCTCCGAATGACAAGATGACGGTCCCGCCGATCATGTCGTAGGTCTCGTTTGACAACGCCAGTGTCGTTGTGGTCTGCGGCGGGGCGGTTGTGGTCGTCGTGCTTGCCGGCGGTGCAGTCGTCGTCACCGTTGACTCAACGATGGTCGTCGCGGTCGGCGGTGCGGTCGTGGTGGTGGTCGTCGATGTTGTGGTCGGAGACGTCGCCGTCGCAATCGGGTCTATCGGGCTCGACGTCGTGGCAACCTCACCCGGTGCGACAGTCGTCGTGGTAGTCGTTGGCGGCCCAATAGCCACCGGTGTCTCAACGACACGGTCACGAATGCCTGCCACGGCGGTAGATGCGATCAACACCGAAAGTGCTGTCGCTCCCAACCACGCAAGACCTATTCGCCAATACCTTCTCATCCACCCCAGCATGCATCACCCCACGTCTGCCTGAGTTAAGTGAGGACTAAATGACGATCAAAACACAGTCATTCACTGCGCTTTCACCCGCTGGGGGTGTAACTTCCTGTGATGGCATCGATACTCCTCATCGAGGACGACCAGAGAATCCGCCAGGCGTTGGCCAAGAGGCTTGCCGAACGTGGACATGACGTTGAGTCAACGGCCACCGCGATGGACGGTGTGCAGCGAGCCGTTTCGGGCAACGTTGATGTCGTCGTGCTCGATCTGGGGTTACCCGATATTGATGGCGCAGATGCGTTGCAGATGATCCGAGCTGTCAGCAAGGTCCCTGTCATTGTGGCAACCGCCCGCGACGATCAGGACGAGATCGTGCGCATCTTCGACGCCGGTGCTGACGACTACGTGATCAAGCCCTATTCAACCGACCATCTCGAAGCCCGGATCAGGGCTCTGATGCGCAGGGCAGTCGCCATCGATGCCACGAGCCAGATCACCGTCGGTGACCTCAATATCGACCCGGACGCACACGAGGCAGCGCTCAACGGTGTCGCTCTCGAGCTCTCCGCAAAGGAATTCGAGCTCCTCGCCTATCTTGCGGAGCGACCCGGCAAGATGATCGGGAAGAGGGAGCTGCTTGCAGCCGTCTGGCGCCAGCCGTACGGAGGCGCCGACAAGACCGTCGATGTGCACCTCTCTTGGCTTCGCAAGAAACTCGGCGAAACCGCGGCGGAACCCCGCTACATCCATACCAAACGTGGCGTTGGGGTGAAGCTGGTCGATCCCGCCTCGTGAGGCGACAACTCATTCTCGTGGTCGGTGCGGTGACTGCGATGGTCGTGATTGCATTTCTGCTGCCGCTCTCTCTCATGGTCCGTGATCTCGCTGCTGACCGGGCAGTGACCTCGGGGCAAAACGAAGCCGAAGCGATCGCTCAGTTGATTGCGACACGTATCCCTGATTCCGATCCACAGACCGTCATCGACAGCACTCAGCTCGACAACCGCATCTATGCGACCTCGATCATCCTGGCCAGCGACGACGGAGCGACCCGAGAAGTGTTTGGCGCTGAAGTTCCTCAAGGCGAGAACCTAGAGGCGGCTTTGAGTGGGGTGTCATTCCGCGCATCCGTACCGGGAGGCCAGGCGATCTACTCACCAATCCTGCTTCCGAATACGGGACAGGCGATCGTGGTGCGCGTGTTCGTAACCGACGTGTCTCTCCCCGAGGGGGTGAGCAGGTCAACCACGACTCTGGGGCTACTTGGCCTGGCTCTAGTGGCCATCGCCATTGCCGTAACCGATCGGCTTGGCCAATCCATGCTCCAGCCGGTCAGGGACCTGTCGGCGACTGCATCGGTGCTGGGCAAGGGCAACCTAGACGCACGAGTGACCCCGTCGGGCCCACCTGAAGTCCAGGAGGTTGCTCTAGAACTCAACGACTTGGCCGATCGGATCGTGCGTCTTCTACGGATGGAGCGAGAAGCGGCAGCGGACCTGTCCCACAGACTGCGCACCCCGCTCACCGCGGTCCGTCTCGATGCGGAAGCCCTCGAAGATGGTCTCGGCGCCCAACGCCTGCTCGACGATCTCGACGAGTTGGAGCGAACGGTTGATTTCGTAATCCGCGAGGCTCGCCGCCCTGGCCGCACGGACACTGCTGAGGCATGCGATATCGCCGCGGTTGCCGCAGATCGCGTCCAATTCTGGACCGCACTTGCTGACGAACAGGTACGGAACCTCGAATACATGACCGACGGCGAGGTGGCCATGGTCGCTCTTGGAGCCGACGACGCCACCACAATGATTGACGCGCTTGTGGGCAATGTCTTCGCCCACACCGACGAAGGTGTTGACTTCACCGTTGCCGTTGCCGCCGTAACGGCGGATGAGGTGATGATCATCGTGGATGACCAGGGTCCCGGGTTTGGTGCTGAGATGGCCGAGCGGGGTCTCAGTGCCGGCGGCTCGACCGGTCTCGGTCTGGACATCGCCACCCGCACGGCAGACTCCGCCGGAGGACGACTCACCATCGGTACCAGCGGAACAGGCGGGGGCAGGGTCACAGTGACGCTGCCGCGCCAACTCAGTTAGAGACAGCGTCGGCCGGCTCTGCGGCTTGCGCCGCTGGTCTTGGGGAGGTTCGAGCTGGACGCGACGCGGCAGCACGGGCCGGCGGTGCCGCCGACTGGGCAATCCTGATGATCATCAACATCGTTACGATCGCCAGCGATGCCACATACATGATCATCACGGCACCATTCGAGGTGTCGGTACCGCTGAAGATTCCGTGCAACGTGGCACCCACGAAAGTACCGAACGAAGCCATGTGAATGGCTCGCCATGCGTTCTGCCCGATCCACTTCTTCACATAGAAACTCACGGTGATAGCAAACATCGTGTAAAAGGCAATTACGCCGAGCGCCACAGGAAGTGGCCGCCATGCTGATGCCCCAGGAACAAACAACGACCGATACCCAAAGTCAATGAAATCGTGGTTGAACAAGAAGTACATGTGGATGCCCGTCGCCACTAGCGAACCGATGGCCAACGACTCGTGGAACCAGGAAGCCGGCTTCGCCTTCACTACCCGACCAAGAACCTTCGTAGAGATCAATAGACCCCAGATCGTTGAGCCGGCGAGGAGGGCATAGGCGATGATGCCTGATCCCCGAATTGCCATCCACTCAATGCTCATGTCAACACTCCGTCTTCGTCCATCACGCGGCCATCTCCCACCCTGTCGTTGCATACACATTGCCGTCATGCCAGACAACCAGCGCGGCCCCGATCCAATCTTGTTTCTCTGCCCAGGCGAGACCGTCTGCACCGTGCAGGAGCACCGCCTTGGCCCCGGCCTCGGCCTCGACCGCGGTCGCCGCCGTCACCGTTGCGCTGAAGACCGGCGACGTCGCCGGTGCCATGCGCCGGGGGTCAATGATGTGGTGGACTTCGGTGCCACCGACGTTCCAACGCCGCCGGGTCGATGACGAGGTAGCAAGGCCCCCTTCGCCAAGGATCACGCGGGCTGCCGTCTCTCCCCATGGATCCTCGATTTCAACAACCGTGTCGGTACGTAGCGACCGAACGTCGCCACCTGCTGAGACGACAACTGCCAGCCCACGCTCAACTGCTTGGTCACAAGTCCATCCCTTGGCGATACCGCCCAAGTCAAGCTGCACACCAGGCTGGCGGGTAACGAGGTTTCCCGCGATGGCCCACTGCCCAAGAACATCAATCGGGCCGCGTTCGTCGCGATCGGCAACGTCTGAGAACGTTCGGTCGTATCCCCAGCCAATCACGGCGCTGCCGACAGCAGGATCAACCAAACCGCCGGTTCGGATCCGAAGATCAGAGGCCACAGCCAAACAAGTCGCCATCAAATCAGACACGGCGACCGATGCGGTGGTGGCCTGGTTGATTACGCTCAGCTCGCTGTCCGGAAGGAAGCGGCTAAACACCGACTCGGCCGTGACAAACCAGTCTTCGACCCCGGACCCG
>JASJHC010000305.1:0-20093 GCA_033791245.1 Acidimicrobiia bacterium
AGAACTTCAGCTTCTTGTCGATGATTGTCCGCTGGGTGTTCGATGTCAGATGATCCCAGACCTCGTCCGGCCCGTATGGGCTGTTGAGGAGGAAGGTGCCGCCTTCGTCCGCAATATCAAGAACCGGCACCTTCTCCATGAAGTTGAACTGGTGGCAAGCCACGAAGTTTGCTTCCTGGATCTCGTAGGTCGAGTTGATCTTGTTAGGACCAAAGCGCAGATGGGAGACCGTCATGGCGCCGGACTTCTTCGAGTCATAGACGAAGTGAGCCTGGCTGAACATGTCGGTGTTCTCACCGATGATCTTCACCGAGTTCTTGTTGGCACCAACCGTGCCGTCGGCGCCGAGACCGTAGAACACCGCCTGCACCACGTCCTCACCTTCGGACCAGCTACGGGTGACGGGCAAGCTGAGGTTTGTCACATCGTCGGTGATACCAATGGTGAAGTGGTTCTTTGGCTGATCCTTGCTCAGTTCGTCGAGGATGGTCATGACCATCGCCGGATCGAACTCCTTCGATGACAGTCCGTAACGCCCGCCGATTATCTTCGGGCCGTTGCCCTTCTCTGCGTAGGCCGCAATGACATCGAGATAGAGCGGGTCACCAGTTGCGCCAGGCTCCTTGGTGCGGTCGAGGACCGCAAGGCTCTTGACGCTTGCCGGTAGGGAATCGATGAAGTGATCGATTGAGAATGGCCTGTAGAGGTGGACGGTCAGCATGCCGACCTTCTCGCCGTCGGCGACCATGCGGTCGATCGCTTGGTGAGCCGCACCAGCGCCAGACCCCATCAAGATGATGACACGTTCGGCGTCGGGGGCACCGTGGTAGTCAAAGAGGTGGTACTTGCGGCCGGTCAATTCGCCCAGTTTGTCCATTTCCTTCTGGACGATGCCCGGCAGAGCGTCGTAGTAGACGTTGGCAGCTTCGCGCGCTTGAAAGAAGACATCCGGATTCTGTGCGGTACCGCGCAGTTTCGGAGCATTCGGATTGAGCGCCCGCAGCCGATGCTCGATGACAAGGTCGTCGTCGATCATGGTGCGAATGGTCTCGTCATCCATTGATTCGATCTTCGCAATCTCATGCGAGGTGCGGAAACCATCGAAGAAGTGGAGGAATGGAATACGAGCCCGCAAGGTGGCCGCATGCGCCACCATTGCCATGTCCTGGGCTTCCTGGACCGATGCCGATGACAGCAGGGCGAACCCGGTTTGGCGGGCTGACATAACGTCAGAGTGATCGCCAAAGATGCTGAGAGCATGTGTTGCCAGTGTGCGCGCCGCAACATGGATCACGTTCGGAGTTAGCTCTCCGGCGATCTTGTACATGTTGGGGATCATCAGGAGGAGACCCTGTGATGCGGTGAAAGTCGTCGTCAACGCACCGGCCTGGAGGGCACCATGGACCGCCCCGGCGGCTCCACCCTCGCTCTGCATCTCGGTTACGTCTGGGACAACACCCCAGATGTTTTTCTTGCCTACCTGTGACCAAGCATCGGCGAGTTCACCCATTGGCGATGCCGGGGTGATTGGATAGATGGCGATAACTTCAGATACGGCATGGGCAACCCTGGTGGCGGCCTCATTCCCGTCAGACATTATGTTGTGGACAGTCAAAATCAGCTCCTCAGCTTGAGGTGGGTTCATAATTGCGATTTGGGCCGCTCTGTCGGTAGGCCCAAAAGTCACCAGGCAGTAGGCCAACTGTCGAGAAAGTGCACCAATCCGGTGTCTATCGGGCTCTTGAGGCCTCGCTCACCTGGACCGAAATCTGCTCGTTTTCTCAGTCGTTGCATCGCTAGCAAGCTGTTTGCGGAGGGTGGGGCCGCCTTAGGATGTGTTCCTGGGGTGTACGTGTATCGAGTAACAACAGCATCTCGCAATGCCCGACTCTGGCTTGTTGCGGCGATAGTGGCCCTGTTGGCCACCGGATGCTCGACGTCGGTTTCGATCCAGCATGCGATCGCATCAGGTGATGGCACGGAGCTTGATCTATCGCTCGATAGCTGCAATCGCACCTATCGGGTCACTGTTGAAGAGGCAGACGGGGTGACCGTGAGTGTCTTTGACGCCAAGCGTCGTTCGCCGCTTACGTTGGGCAGCGACGACTGCGCCGATCGCTGGCTGGTGACCTTGGCCGAACCGCTGGGGCGACGTGCCGTCTTCGATGGCTCCAGTGGCGCCGAGATCGAGGTGACGCACGAGCCGTGGAACCAGCAGCTCTACACCGAGGACGAGTACCGATTGGCGCTGGAGGCGACTGCCGAGTGCATCGTGGCAGCCGACGAGACAACGTCGGTAAGGATCCTGGATGGCGAAGAGGGCCCTTATCTCGACGTTTCGATTCGCGAGTTAGATGATGGCGAGAGTGGGGCGGATCGCACGTACGAGTGCGGCATCGAACACCTCGACCCATTCCGTCGCTAGAGAGCGGCAAGGCTCGCACTTCCAGTTCGGGCCCAGCAGCGCGACAATCGGATAGGACCTCGTGGTCGTGGAATCCCTAGTTCGAGGCGGCGAAGGAGCCAGCATGAACCAGGCGGAGAATCACCGAGTTGTTATCGCACGGCGCGGGGGACCGGGCGTTGCCTGTGATCGCTGAGCAGTTCCCGTTGCTCGAAGCCTCCCGTGCCCACGAATTCATGGAAACCGGCGGCCAAGCCGGAAAGGTCGTACTTACGGTTGGTGGGTAACGGTCGTGGGCGTTTCCAGCACGCGGTTCGACATCACGTACAGCTCCGCGAGTCGTGGCAGCTAGTTGCAGCCAGCGAGCCACCCTTCGGCGCCGAGGACCAGATCGGGTCTATCGGTGATGACCCCGTCGGTCCCCATGTCGAGTAGCGAGCAAACGTCGCCCTCGTCGTTGACGGTCCACGGGATGACCCCGAGACCTGCTGCTGCGGCCGCAGCGACAAGATCCGCGGAGAGGCTGGTGTGTCTTGGCGACCAGATCGAGGCACCAGCACTTGCCAACTCGTCGAGGTCGGGGATATCGCCTGAGGTGAGAGCGGCCAAACGGATGGAGGGCGCCAGCGTGTGGAGGGCCCATAGCGATCGGTGGTCAAAGCTCTGCACGATGACCCGGTCCTCGTAGCCCCATGCCGCGACCAAGTCAGCCACCGCGGTCTCGAACTCCGCCGGATTTGTGCCGTCGAATGAGTCGCCGATGGCGTTCGGATTGCGCGGATCACGCTTCAGCTCGATATTGAACTGCACGCTGGCCGCGTTCGCACTCCGTTCCTCGGCAACCGCATCGCTCTCCGCGTACTTGCTCACCATCTCGAAGAGTTGTTCCAGCGTGGCAAGGCCATAGCTATCGCCGGTGATTGCGCCGGCGTCCGCAGTCTGGTCCGGGTACTTGCCGGGATCGGGGTTCTGGTCGCAGATGTAGGTGGCGAGTTGGGCTGCGGTCAGGCTGTTGATCAGCGGTTCCAGGGTTACCGATGGCAATGCAGGATCGGTATCTCGGCATTTGGCTGCTTCGATTCTGGGGTCGTGCCAGATCACCACAACCCCGTCGGCAGAGAGATGAAGGTCGAGCTCAAGAGTCGACACGCCTACATCCAGGGCGGCCTCGAACGCCGGCAACGTGTTCTCCGGGCGAACACCACGCGCCCCACGATGACCTTGCACATCCCAGTTGGAGGTATCGACCGAATCCGGCGCCGAAACGGAAGGAGTGTCGGTGCCGCCGCATCCGGCGGCGATGATGGTCACGGCTGCGAAGACGATTGTGATCGATTTCATGCGGGATCTCCCTCGGCGAGTCGCCAGACTAAAAGAGTACTGCCCGATCGTTCGAGGGTTTTCGACCCGGACCAGGCGAGCGAGTAGGTCGTTGAGGCTGAGGGGCAACCCATAACCAGACGCAACCACGTCACTCTGCGAACTCTCCGGCAGCACTTCGGGTTAGTAACACCCAGCAAGGTCGCACGGTGCCCGCATCGCTGTGTGACCTAACTCGCTAGCTCCGCCAACACCGCCTTGACCGCGGCGGCCACTCCTGCCACCACTGGCCGGGTCATGCCTTCGCCGTTGTCGAAGTCAGTAGCTTCGATGCCGATCAGGACCAGACCGTTGGGGAGTTTGTCGAGAAGCTTGCCCAGTGCGATTGTCTCGACGAGCTGCACCAGATGGCTCGATTGGCCGATGCCCATCTGGTTGGGAAGTTCCTCGTCGGTGAAGCGGTGGATCGTCCCCGGCTCGGCGCCAGTTACGACCGCATCAACCATGATCACCTTGGGTGCTAGAGCAAAAGCATCGAGAAGCCGGGTCGGCTCACCGTCGCTCTCGACGAGGGTTACACCGTCAGAGATACGCTCCCGCAGCCCATCGATTACCTCAAAACCGGCGGCATCGTCACGGCGCCAGCGATTGCCGACGCCGATGACGACTGCAGTTACCGTCACTTCGTTGTGGTCCGCTCAACCTTGAGGTTGAGGAAGTGCGTTGCACACGAGATACATGGGTCATAGTTGCGGATAGATTGCTCAAGTAGCCAGCTCAGCTCGTCGTCGGGCAGCTCCAACGACCGCTCCAGCACGACCCGTAGGTCGTCCTCGATGGTCAACTGGTTCTGCGCCGTTGGCGGGACGATCTGAGCTTTCAAGATACGGCCGTTGCTGTCGACCTCGTAGCGGTGATAGAGCATGCCCCGCGGGGCTTCTGAAGCACCGTGTCCGACGCCAGCATGGATGTTCAGCTCGACGGACGGAGACGCTGGCTCCTCGTACTGATCGATGATCCGGAGAGCTTCTTCCACTGCATAGAGAACCTCGATGCCACGCACGATGATGCTCTTGAACGGGTTCAGCTCGACCGGGCCGAGGCCAACCTGGGAAGCAATATCCTGGCACGCAGGCGTTAGCTTCTCGAAGTTGAGCGCATACCGAGCCAGCGGGCCGACGTGATAGGCGCCACGTTCCCGGATCCTCGAGTGCAGCGCGTTCGAGCGCTCGACGTGCTCCTCGAGGAAGTAGTCGTTCCACTCCGAGACCGCAATGTCGAGCCCCTTGTTGGAGACCATGCGGCCCTCGTTGAACGGATACTCCAGCGGATGGCTCAACGAGACGAACTCGAAGTCCTGCTCCACGTCGGGGAACGTGAAGCCAGAAACGAGCTTGATCGTGTCGATTGCCGCATCGCGGGACCACTCCAGCTCAGGAACCAGTGCAAGCAGTTCCTTCTTGGTTGGTGCCCGGTAGAACCCGCCTACCTTGACGTTGACCGGGTGAATCTCGCGGCCGCCGACCACCGTAACGATGGCATTCCCCGCCTTCTTGAGACGGAGACCGAGCTCGACAACATCCTTGTGATCCGCCGCCATGTGAATGGCGCTTTCGTAGCCGAGGAAGTCAGGAGCATGGAGCAAGAACATGTGCAAGACATGGCTCTCGATCCACTCGCCGCAATACAACAACCGCCGCAGCGCCCGCAGTTGGCCGGTGACGGATGCGCCAAAGGCATACTCCATCGCATGCACCGAACTCATCTGATACGCCACCGGGCAGATGCCGCAGATACGCGCCGTTATATCGGGAGCGTCCGAGAACGGGCGACCCTCGAGAAACGCCTCATAAAATCGAGGTGGCTCGAAGATGCCAAACCAGACATCTTCGATCTCACCATCGACGACCTTGACGTGCATCTCGCCTTCGCCTTCGACCCGGGCGATGTAGTCAACGTCGATCTTTCTGACATCTGACGTCATCGTCACTCTCCTTTGGCGACGGCGAGCGCTTCATGGTGATCGCTCGCGATTCGGAACGGCTCGGCGTATGCGTTGAAACCGCGATAGGCATCCACCAGCTCGCGATGGCTGACTCCCAGCCGCTGCCATGCAGCCGACAGCATCTCTGTGTTGGGACTTTCCATCGGGCCGAAGCAGCCGTAGCACCCACGGTTGTACGAGGGGCAGATCGCCCCACAGCCGGCCTGGGTGACCGGGCCAAGACACGGGATGCCCTGGCTAACCATCACACAGGGAGTGCCTTTGCGCTTGCATTCGACGCAGACGCTGTACTCGGGAATATTGGGCCGTCTTCCTTGGATGAAGGCAGCGACTACCTCGACCAACGCCATCTTGTCAACCGGGCAACCCCGCAACTCGAAGTTCACTTCGACATGGTTCTTGACCGGTGTCGATGTCTGCAACGTGTCGAGGTACTCCGGGTGCGCATACACAGTGCTGGCGAACACGTCCGTGTCCTTCCAGTTCCGCAGCGCCTGGATCCCACCCGCGGTGGCGCAGGCTCCGATGGTCACGAGGAACTTCGACTCACGCCGAATCTCATGGATACGCTCCGCATCGTGCGAAGTCGTGATCGAGCCTTCGACAAGGGTCAAGTCATACGGTCCCTCGATGACCTCACGGGAGGCCTCGGGGAAGTTGGCGATGTGGACAACGCTGGCGATGTCCAACAACAGGTCCTCAACGTCGAGAATGCTCAGTTGGCACCCATCGCATGATGCGAATTTGTATACCGCAAGCTTTGGTAGAGCCATCTCACACTCCCTTTATCTGCAGCAGCCGGGCGACTTCCGGGAATGGAAAGACGGCCCCATCGGTGCAGATGAACTTCGACCCGAATTGGCAATGTCCACAGATGCCGATGGCACACTTCATGTTGCGTTCCATCGTCACGTAGATGTTCTCGGGGGCCATCGAGTGGCCTTCCATGAGCCTCTCGGCTGTGACGGTCATCATGATCTCCGGGCCACAGACCATCGCCGTCGTATTGACGGGGTCAAAGCCAACCCTGCCGATGAGACGAGTCACAACGCCAACTGCGCCGTTCCAGCCACGGTCGGCTGCGTCGACGGTCATCAGCGTTGACATGTCCGTGCGGTCGCCCCAGGTCTGCTGTTCTTTGTGGAACAAGATGTCGTCCGGGGTACGGGTCCCGTACAGGACGACCACTCGCTTGTAGTCGGCTCGGTTTTCCAGGGCGTGATAGATCGCGGGTCGCAATGGTGCCAGCCCGATGCCGCCACCGATGATCAGTAGATCGCGTCCCTTGACCTTGTCCATCGGCCACGGTGTCCCGAATGGGCCACGAATCCCGACATAGTCGCCGGACTTCAGGCGACCCAGTGCGTGGGTTACGGCCCCAGTGCGGAGAATGGTCTGCAGAATCGTCCCGGTTTGGGAGGCGCTGCTGCTGATAGAGATCGGCACCTCGCCGATGCCAAAGGCATAGACCATCGTGAACTGGCCGGGCAGGAACTTGAATTCGCCATCGGGCGGCTCGAGTTCCAGAGTGAACGTGTGCGATAGCTCCTCGCGTACCCTGTGTACCCGGAACGGTATGGGTGTCATCTGATCGATGACTGTGGGATCAGCGAGTGTCTGCATAGAAATCCACCAACTGGAGACGGGTTGCTGCCAAGCGATCGGTCATCACCCGTGCGAATCGTTTCATCATCACGTAGCCGAGTGCGCAGTCCTCGTCCTGGAGCCGTCGCAACTGCTCGGCGTCAAACCGAATCAGATGTGTCGGGTCCAGCGCAAGTGCGCTGAACGACCAGCGGTACGGCGGGGACAACCATCCCCACCCGAGCATCTCGCCTCGGTGCAGCGTTTGCACGATGTGATTGCCCCGATGGGCAACATTGAGCTCTAACGCAACGGAACCGTCGACGATGGCGTACGCAGAGTCGGCGTGGCCACCTTCGGCAAAGATGAGATCGCCATGGCTGAGTTCTACCTCGCTGGCGACGGATGCCAACGCAGCCAATTGCTCGTTGCTGAAGCCTTTGAAGAACTCGTGATCGCCTAGCGCTTTGGCCAGGCTATTTTCTGTCATCACACGTAACCTCCCACCCCGATATGCGTATCGCGTAGATCGGCGCGACGGATCGCTTCAGCCTCTTGGGTTATATCGATACCAACCGGGCACCACGTGATGCAGCGTCCACAACCCACGCAGCCCATTTCGCCAAACTGGTCGACCCAGGTCCCCAGCTTGTGGGTGATCCACTGCCGGTACCGGGCTCCAACTGACTCACGCGTCGGTTGGCCGTGCATGTATGAGAACCCGAGCGTGAAACAAGAGTCCCACTTGCCGGTCCGGGTGGCATGGGTGCCGTCGAGCGACATGTTGTCATCGACGGTATTGCAGAAGCACGTTGGGCAAACCATCGTGCAATTGGCGCAACTGAGACATCTGTCGGCGATGCTGTCCCATCGTGGGTTGAGGGCGTTGCCTTTGAGTAGATCCGGTAGGTCATCGGTGTTGAGTTGCTTACCCATCGACTCCGCTGCCGCGGCCATGAGTTCCGCACCGGCCTCGATCTCGTCGGCGGAAGCCATCTCGAGCGTTTCCAGATCGGCCAGCACCTCGGCACCGGCTTCGCTGCCGCTTTCGAGGAGATATCTCATGTTGCCGTTGTGGACCATTTCGGTGATGGCGATGTCATAACCCGCCTTCGCCGATGGTCCAGTGTCCATCGACACGCAGAAACAGTTGCCTCCTGGCTCGGCACAGTTCACCGAGACGATGAAAGCTCTCTCCCTGGTCTCGGTGTAGCCGGCGATAGTGGCGACACCGTTGTTGCTGGTGTAGACCCGGTCCAGCACCCCCATGGCGGCCAGTTCACAAGGCCGGACACCAAAGAAGGCATATTTGGGCGGTTCCGGAACCGGATCAGTCGTGAAACCCTCCGGTCCGATGGTCCCTGCCCACAGAACCGCCTCTGGTGGGTTGAGGTACTGCTTCCACGTTGTGGGGCCGATCACATACCCAAAGAGTTTCTCGTCTCCGCGGTTCTCAAGGCGATACCGCCCTGGTTCCTGCAGATCGGTCCATCCTTTGGGAAGGTCTTCGACCCCCTCAATCTCGTCGTAGACGAGGGCCTCATTCCGGATAACCGGCCCGATGACGCGATGGCCCTTATCAGCCAACGCTTGAATCAAACGGCCGATACCCGACTGGCCCGAGACGTACATCTCGCTCACAGCCGAATCTCCTCTCGGTAACCCCCCTACGCTACGAAGTGCGGGTAGGGGGGTAATGGGCCTATTGGCCCCACTTGAGTGGCGCTGGACCCTTGTGGAGGGGCGGCGTGACTGCTGAGCTAAGGATCGGTCGGCGTGTATTTACGCGGGCCGACCGAAATAGACCTTCCTATCGACAGGCGGAAAGAAATGAAGAAGTGGGTTTACACCTTTGACGAGGTCTCAGACGCGGAGGCTATGGTCGGAGATTGGGACAGTGTCCGTGGCTTGCTCGGTGGCAAGGGCGCCAACCTCGCCGACATGACTCGGCTTGATGTTCCAGTGCCTCCTGGGTTCACCATCACGACCGAGGCGTGTAACGCCTACACCGACGCCGGGCTGACGGTTCCCGAGGGAATGTGGGACCAGGTCCGCGCCGCACTCGACACCGTCGAAGAAAAGACGGGCAAGAAGTTCGGTGACCCAAGCAATCCGCTGCTTGTTTCCTGCCGTTCCGGCGCCAAGTTCTCCATGCCCGGCATGATGGACACCGTTCTCGATATCGGCCTCAATCATGAGGTTGCCGCATCGCTCGCTGAGATCAGCGGCGATCCTCACTTCGCATACGACTCGTACCGTCGTCTCATTCAGATGTTCGGTTCCGTCGTTCTCGACAACCCAGATGAGCCATACGAGAAGATCCTCGAAGAGTTTCGTGCCGAGACCGGTGTTGCCACAGACGCTGAGTTGCCGACCGATGCCCTCAAGGACATCGTCGAGCGCTTCCTTGCAATCACGCCCCGCTTCCCCGCGGACGCCAACGAGCAGCTCAAGCTTGCTGTGGAAGCAGTCTTCCGCTCGTGGAGCGGCAAGCGTGCCACCGACTACCGCAACGCTGCCAAGATCGCTCACGATCTCGGCACCGCCGTCAACGTGCAGACAATGGTCTTCGGCAACCTCGGCGAGGATTGCTTGACCGGTGTTGCCATGTCCCGTCATGGTGCCACCGGCGAAAACCACATCGAAGGTGACTACCTCTTCAACGCCCAGGGCGAAGACGTCGTTGCCGGCATCCGCGCCACCATCCCGGTTGGTGAGATGGCCAATGACATGCCGGACGCGTTTACGGAGCTCCTGGCGATCTCTAACCAGCTCGAGGATCATTACCGCGATATGCAGGACATGGAGTTCACCGTCGAGAACAGCAAGCTCTGGTTGCTGCAGACTCGCGACGGCAAGCGCACCGCCCAGGCTGCGGTCCGGATCGCCGTTGAGCTTGTCGAAGAGGGCAAGATCAGCAAGGAAGAGGCCGTGATGCGGGTTACCCCGGATCAGATCGACTTCTTCTTGCACCCGCAGTTCTCCGTCCAGTCGCGCAAGGATGCCAAGGCCGCAGGCAATCTGCTCGCCGAGGGCCTCAACGTCTCCCCGGGCGCCGCCGTCGGCATGGTCGCATTTGATGCCGACACGGCCGTCGAGTGGGCCGAAGCTGGCAAGAAGGTCATGTTGGTCCGTCCCGAGACCAAGCCTGATGACGTCCACGGCATGCTTGCCGCAGAGGGCATCGTCACTAGCCGCGGTGGCCGTACCAGCCACGCCGCTCTTGTCGCCCGCCAGTTTGGCAAGCCGGCCGTTGTCGGTATCGCCGAGCTCGAGATTGATCTCAAAGCTCGGACTATGTCCGTCGAGGACCGGGTCATCGCCGAAGGCGAATTCATCTCGATCGAAGGCACCAGCGGCGAGGTCTTCCTCGGACAGTTGCCTACGGTCACTCCCGACATCAAGGACCGCTGGCTGTCAACGCTGTTGGGCTGGGCCGATGAGTTCCGTCGTCTTGGCGTGTATGCCAACGCCGACTATCCAGCCGATGCCGAGCGTGCTCTCGAGTACGGCGCAGAGGGTATTGGCCTGTGCCGCACCGAGCACATGTTCTTTGAAGCGGAGCGTCTCCCGACCGTGCAGAAGATGATCCTTGCCGAGAACCCTGAAGATCGGCAGAAGGCTCTCGATGTATTGCTTCCGATGCAGCGTGAGGACTTCCGTGGTCTGTTCGAGGCAATGTCCGGCAAGGCGGTCATCATCCGTCTTATCGACCCACCGTTGCACGAGTTCCTCCCAGCTCATGATGATCTGGAGCACGAACTACATGACCTCGAGGAGGACAAGTCGGTTTCTCACGATGTAGAGATCAAGGAGGTCGAGCGTGTGCTCGGCCGTGTTGACGACCTGCACGAAGAGAACCCGATGCTTGGTTTCCGTGGTGTCCGTCTCGGAATCCTGATGCCGGAGATCCCCCGCATGCAGGCTCGGGCCATCATCGAGGCTGCTTGTGACGCCAAGGAGAATGGTTTCGATCCGAAGCCAGAGATCATGATTCCGCTTTCGATCCACGTTAAGGAACTGGAGCGGGTCAAGGCTGTGGTTGTCGAGGTTGCAGATGAGGTCATGAAGGCCCGTGGCATCAAAGTCGACTACCAGGTCGGCACCATGGTGGAGACGCCACGTGCAGCCCTAACGGCTGGTCCTCTTGCTCGCGAGGCTGAGTTCTTCAGCTTCGGTACCAACGACCTGACGCAGACCACGTTTGCGATTAGCCGTGATGATGCCGAGAAGAGCTTCCTCATCCGTTACGTCGAGGAAGGCATCCTTCCGGTCAACCCGTTCCAGACGATCGATCGTCTTGGTGTCGGTGGGCTCATCAAGCTTGCTGTCGAGGGTGGCCGTACGCAGCGTCCCGGCATGGAGATCGGTATCTGCGGTGAGCACGGTGGCGATCCGGATTCGATCGCTCTGTGCCACGAGTTTGGTCTCGACTACGTGAGCTGCTCGCCGTTCCGGGTACCTGTTGCCCGTCTCGCCGCTGCCCACGCCGCGATCAACCAGAAGTAGCTGGGTGCCGCAAAGCGGGCACCTTGCGAGTTTCCGCAAGCGGAAACTCGTTGCGTTGGTTCGTGAGTTCGTTGGAAGAACCCTCCCTGCGGGGAGGGTTCTTCTTTGTTCTTGCGTACATCGCGCCAGCATGCCGGCGCCAGATGCGCAGGAACCTTCTTTTGGAGCCAACGGTCGCTACTGACCCTCGTAGGTCTCCACGACGTCGTCGACGATGATGAGCTCGACTCCGGCAGCGGCGAGAATCTCGGGGGTTTCCCCGCCGGCGTGATAGCGACGCCGGGCCACGACACGACTGAAGCCGCTGCTGGCAATCAGCATGGCGCAGACGCGGCAGGGTTCCATCGAGCAGTAGAGCGTTGTTCCTTCGAGCTGAAGGCCATACCGAGCTGCCTGCACAATGGCGTTCTGTTCAGCGTGGACAGTGCGGACACAGTGTTGACGGGTTGTCCCGTCGTCGTCGATGACTTGCTTGAAATCATGGCCGGCATCGTCGCAATGGGGCATGCCAGAAGGTGAGCCGACATAGCCGGTGCAGATGATGCGCTTGTCGCGAACGACGACGCAGCCGCTCTTACCGCGGTCACAGGTGGCTCTTGTCGCGACCTCATCAACAAGGCCGAGGAAGTATTCATCCCAAGTTGGTCTCATGGAGCAGACGTTACCGCATCGGGGCTAGCCGCTGACTGCCGCTTTCGGCTTGGCGTAGACCGCGTTGGCGTAGGCGTTGATGTAGCGGCGCCTTGCGAACTCGTTGTCCTCTTTACGCAGCGCCATCGAACCGATGACGAGGTCCGGTGTTTTCTCTACCGAGCGTGGCAGATATTCGCACGCATAGGCCCATGCCCCCGGGGAACGTGCCTCGTCCCAGTCCAGGTAGGCGGAGAAGCTGGCACCAATGGCCTCGCAAGAGAGGAAATCGGAGTGGACGATTGTTGGTAGCGAACTGTAGAAATCGACGCTGTAGGTGGCCCCGTTGTCTTGGGCAAGGTCAAGGAAGAAGGCTTCCAGCATCTCGGGGGAGCCGGGCTCGCACATGGCTATGGCTTCCCAGTGCTGGGCAACGATAGGGTCGGGGGAGACCGAGATGTAGGCGCGCTCCCCGAGACGGAATATTTGCAGTGAGTTGGCGAAGCTTGGTGCGCCGTCTTCGTGCCACTCCATCGATACGAGAGGCATCATGTTGAACTCGCGGCTGAAGATCTCGAATGCCTCGTCTTCGTCATGAAGCTCAAAGACGTCGGAGGCGACCAGGCCCATGTCAAGGGGCACGACCGGCATGAGAAGCCTGCCGTGCTCGGTTTGGAGCCGGACCTCGGTGAGTTCGTTCTGTAGCTCTTCGTCGAGCGCGATTGGGTCGAGTGTCAACTTCTGTTCCTCCACATCGTCCATGAATCGGCCAATCGGCGTGCCTACCTGAGCGCTTCTTTTCCCTGTCCTATTGCTGGTCATATGTATAGCCAAGGCCCGGACGCTATGTCCGGGCCTTTTGTTCGGTGCGGGAGTGGGGAGGATCAGACGAGAAGATGGTCGATATCGAGTTCGGGAAGGAAGTTGCGCCCTTTCATGTGGGTCATGTGCTCTCTGATTTCGTCGTCAGACAAGCCGTCTTCCCGCATCTTGGCCACGCCGAAACGGGCCATCTTCTCTGCACAATCGGGGTTTTCCGTGAAGAAGTCCCTCATCATGCCGCCCCGTCCGCGGCCACCAAACGGTGGTCCGAATCGTGGGCCCTCGGCGCGTTCCAGCCCGTTTCGCCGCATCCTCGTCATGTGTCTCCGGCCGTGTTGGTGTGTTCTGTTGTGCTCCATTGTGGAGTCCCTTTCGTAAAATGGTTTCAGTACAATCTGTAGCGCTACAAGATGTAGCATAACCTACCGGAGCCAACTTTGCAACAAAATGTTGTAGAGTTGTAGATATGGCACACGAACACCGGAGACATGGAGGCCATCGCGGCCGGGGCGGACAGCGTCGGCGTGATCCGCGGGTGGCCCGCACTAGGGAAGTCGTGCTCGAAGCAGCCCGCAAGCTCCTCGAGGTGGAAGGCGCTGATGCGGTAACTGCATTGCGCATCAGTGAAGCAACGGGCATCGCCAGGACAACGATCTATCGGCATTGGCCGGACCGAGAGGACCTGCTTCGAGACACCGTAGCTGCCGAGGAACCGGAAGTTCCGATCCCGCTGACCGGCGATATGCGCACCGACCTGATCGGGTTGTTGGCCCACATGGGGGAGCAGATAGGAAGGCGGCGCGGGGCAAGACTCATGGCCGTCGCTGTCGACCGATCGGGGTTGCGTGGTGAGGCGGGTGGTCCGCACCGTGACATGGTGCGGCGGCGTTTGGATCCTCTCCGGCAGGTAATCAATGCGGGTATCGCGGCAGGCGGGCTCCCTCCCGATCTTGACGTGGACGCTGCCGTGGCCAGCCTGGCTGGCCCTCCATTCTTCCGTGCGGTCTTTCTCCACCAGGCGGCTTCTCCCGAGTTTGTCGTGGATGTCGTCGACTCGTTCCTCGCCTCGCATCGCATCTGAGTCTTCTGAAACTTCTTGTATCACGCCGCCCGTAGTGCGCTCTTGTATTCAGGAATGGCATCTGGTCTGGGTGCGCAGCGATGGTGGGTGGTGAAGTGCTGTGGGGCTGGCTTGGTGGTGCTGTCGCTTGGTAGGGGGTACAGGCGACAGCACCGGCCAGGCTGCGCAGCCTGTTGTACATGTGTCTAAAACCGGGAATAGACGAACCTCCAAGGGTGCTGAATGTCCATATCGACTCCTGAGGAGGGAACGACATGGACGACATGCATACTCAGACTGCTCTGGTCACCGGGACTACCTCGGGTCTTGGATTTGAAACGGCGGCGCAGCTCGCCGACCGGGACTACTCGCGGATAATCGTTACCGGTAGGCATGAGGCCCGGGTCGCAGACGCCGCAAGTCGGCTAACCAGTCGGACCGGTAAGGATGTGTTCGAGACCCTGGTTCTCGACCTCGACGACATGGCGAGCGTCGAAACCGCCGCCACCGATCTCGCAAAGCGCGGCGGGACCATCGACACCTTGATCCTGAATGCAGGTATCGCTCCGCCACCGAACGTCATCATGACTGCGAGTGGGCTGGATGCCACCGTAACCTCGAGTCTCATTGGTCACCATCTCCTGACGATGCGGGTGCTCGAAGCTGGCTTGTTGGCAGAAGGGGCCAGCATCGTGATCGCCGGCTCGGAAGCCGCACGCGGCGATGTTCCGACTTTCACGCCTGTCGATTTGCATGCTGTCGCCAACGACCACTTTGGTGGTGACTTGGAGAAAGCGATAGAGAACCAGATGCGGATGGAAGCGCCTGCGAAGTACAAGGCCGGCGACACCTACGCCACCGCCAAGCTCTTCGTTGCCTGGTGGGCGGCTGAGCTGTCCCGGCTGTTGCCGGATGGAGTCTCCGTGAATGCGGTCTCTCCAGGATCGACACCGGGTACAGATGCAATCCGTAACGCCCCGTTTTACATGCGTGCCTTCATGGTTCCGCTGTTCAAGCTCATTCCGGGAATGTCGCACTCAGTTGCCGACGGTGCTGGGCGATATCTGGAGGTTGCCGACTATGACCGAGACGTCACCGGCAAGTTCTTTGCCAGCAAGCCGAAGAAAATGACTGGTCAGATCGAGGAGATGCGTATGGATCACTTCGCCGACCAAGATGCCCAGCGTGCGCTGTGGAATGTGACCTCGCGCGTGGCTGGTGGAGTGAGCTACCCGGTGATTTAGGTCGAACTAGATGCAAACAGCGAAGCCCGGGCGGGTGCCCGGGCTTCGCTGTGTCTGGCGTGGGAGGGAACGCCTAGCTGACAAACCGCATGGTCATTGGGTAGCGGTAGTACTCGCCGGCGGAGGCACGCATCGCTCCCTTGATCACGAGGACGAACCAGGTCACCAGGACGACTGGTAACGCAACGAGTCCGACAAGAACGATGATGCTGATGGCGGCGATGGCTCCGTAGATCATGAAGGAGATGTTGAAGTTCAATGCCTCCTTGGCGTGAAACTCTGCATACGGATCGTCTCTGCGCAATAGCCACATCACCAGCGGTCCAATGACCGGCGGAATGCCGACGAATGTGGCAAATGCGGATATGTGGCTGAGGGTTGCCCAGTTGCGGGTGTCAGATGTGATCTGGGTTGGTTGTGCGGTCATGATGCCTCGCTTCTATTCGGTATCCCCAGTGTCCTTCAATCAAGAGCAACGGGGTATCGGGTCTCACCCTGGTTGTACCCTGAGAGCCCTGAGACGCATTCGGTATGATCTGTCGTATGTCTTCGATTAACTACGACCGCAAGACGGCCCTTGTGGTCGTCGATGTCCAGAACGATTTTGCCGATCCCAACGGTGGGCTCTACGTGAACGGTGGCGAGGAAGTAATCCCCGTTGTCAACGAGGCGATTGCCGCGGCCCGCAGCGCCGGTGCCCGGGTTGTGTACACCGCGGATTGGCATCCACCATCCACCCCACATTTCGCCAAGGACGGCGGCGTGTGGCCGGTGCACTGCGTAGGTGACACCTGGGGTGCCGAGTTCCATCCGAATCTGATTGTGGACGGCCCCGTGGTGCGGAAAGGAACCCAAGGCGAGGATGGGTACTCTGGGTTCTCGATGAAAGATCCTCAGGGGGATACCGTTATGGCCACTGGGCTGCGTGACCAGCTGGACAGATGGGGTATCAAGAAGGTTGTTGTGTGCGGGCTGGCCACCGACTACTGCGTGAAGGCAACCGCTCTCGACGGTATCGCTGCCGGCTACGACGTTGCGCTGCTCCAAGAAGCAGTACGGTCGGTCGATCTCGAAGTAGGTGACGGTGACAAGGCCCTTGCCGCGATGGCCGATGCTGGGTGCAGTCTCCGACACGCTGGATGAATAGCCGCTATCTCTAGGGATACACAGCAGATGGCAAGGGGCTGGCGCCGTGATTACCGGTCCAAGAATCGTTGACGATCTCACCAATCTCGTGCTTGATACCAAGGCGATAGTCATTGTGCACTGCTCTTTGTCGTCGTTGGGGAGAGTCATTGGCGGCGAGCAAACGGTCCTGCTTGCGTTGCGCCGGGCTGTCGGTTCTGCAGGAACCATCGTGGTGCCGGCCCAGTCATGGCAATTATGCGATCCGGCCTATCTGAATGATCCTGCGGTGCCACCGGAGTCGTGGGACCAGATTCGTTCATCGCTTCCGTCATACGACCCGCATGGGACCCCAAGTCGAGGGATGGGTCTGCTCGCCGAGGCGGTCCGTACCCATCCAGATTCAATACGCAGCGGGCATCCCCACCGCTCGTTCGCAGGATGGGGTCCAGCCGCCACCCACGTCATGGCACGGCACCGGCTTGATGATCCTGTGGGAGAGGGTTCACCGCTCAAGGCTCTGTACGACCTGGGGGCGGTTGTGCTGTTGCTGGGCGTCGACTACTCCAAGTGCACGGCATTGCATCTGGCCGAGAGCCGTGGCGGTGCGGAGGTAGAGCGTGTCGCAAACGGTGCACCGATGCGGGTGGGCGGTCAGCGCCAGTGGGTTGAATTCACGGAACCGCTGGTTGATGACTCGGATTTTGCGGAGGTTGGTCGAGCCTTCGAGGCGGTCTGTCCTGAGGTGGTCCAGATCGGTCGGGTCGGGTTAGCTAAATCGCGGTTGGTTCCCATGGGGGCCCTCGTCGACTTCTCCGCGGACTGGATGGCCCACAACCGCTGAGTGGTCGGACAGGGCGTGCCCTGCGGGCACGTTGCGACTTTCCGTAGAGCGGAGAGTGCGACTTTCCGTAGAGCGGAAAGTGCGACTTTCCGTAGAGCGGAAAATCGGGCTTGTAGAGTCGGTTGAGGCGTTCAGCACAAGTTTGGTGGTTGGGGCATTAGCCTTGTGCAAGGTCGCTGTTGAGCGGAGGGTGAGTATGTACCAGCCGGAACTCGAGACGATGAGTCTGGGTGCGAAGTATCAGCTGCAGACGGAGCGTCTCATATCGCTGGTCGACGGCCTCAAAGCATCTGAAGTCCCCTATTGGCGAGACAAGATGTCTGATGTCGCTGCAGTCAAATCGATCGACGACATCATCAACCTACCGTTCACGGTGAAGTCTGAGATGCGGGACACCTTCCCGTACGGCATGCTGACCCTTCCGATTGCCGAGTGCAACCGTATCCATGCTTCCTCCGGCACGTCGGGTAAGCCGACGGTCGTGGCCTATACCCGTGGTGACCTCGATGTCTTTGCTGAAATGAATGCCCGGGTCCTCGGGTGTGCGGGCGCTCACCCAGGCGATGTGTTCCACAACTCATACGGATATGGTCTTTTCACAGGCGGTCTCGGGTTGCACGGGGGTGCCGAGCTATTTGGGGTGACAGTTGTCCCCGCATCGGGCGGGAACGCCGCCTTTCAGGTCGAGCTCCTTGCCGATTTGGGTGCGAGAGGTTTCTGTGCGACGCCCTCGTTCTCGCTACTGCTGGCGGAGCGAGCTGAGGCGGCAGGTCTCATGGGCCGGATCAAAGTTGAGTACGGGATACTTGGTGCCGAGCCGTGGTCAGAGTCGATGCGGGTCAAGATCGAAGCGGCATGGGGGATCGATGCCCTCGACATCTACGGGCTGTCCGAGATTATGGGTCCTGGAGTAGCTATGGAGTCAGTTGCGGCCAAGGGTGCCCCCTTCATCTTCGACGACCACTTCTATCCCGAGATTGTCGACCCGCAGAGCGGGGATCCGGTGCCCGACGGCGCCCAAGGCGAACTGGTGTTGACCACACTTACCAAGGAGGCCTTGCCGGTGATTCGTTACCGCACGGGCGACATAACTCGGTTTGTGGATGAGCCATCGGAGTGTGGTCGGACCTTCCGTCGCATGGATCGGATCAGTGGACGTGCCGACGACATGCTGATCATCCGCGGGGTCAACGTGTTCCCCTCAGAGATAGAGGCTGTCGTTCTCGCCGAACTTGGGGTGTCCGGACAGTGGGCAATAGTGCTCGATAAGCGAGGAACCCTTATCGAGATGGTCGTCCGTTGCGAGCTGGCCTCGGTCCAAGACATGCCGCAGCGCGACAGCATTCGTGAGCGCTTAGAGAAGGCACTCCATAGCCGACTCCGCTCCCGGACGTCGGTCCTCATCGGAGATCCTGGGTCCATGCCCCGCTCCGAGGTGGGCAAGGCGCGCCGGGTGTTTGAGCGGATCGACGAAAGCGACCCCTTGCGGCTCTAGCCCACTGGTTCTTGCGTAGATCGTGGCGGGATTCCGGCGCGGCATACGCAAGAACAGCAGAAGTCCGCGGCGGTCGCCGTCTGCGGAGTGGACGGTACGCTCATGCGTCATGGCCATTCTTCTTGCTCTCGCTGCTGCCGCCCTCTCTGGATCGGGCGACTTTTTGGGTGGGCTGGCAAGTAGGCGAGATCGGGTCATGGCTGTTGTGCTGGTCAACCACCTGGCGGGCGTGGCCACTGTACTGGTACTCGGTCCGCTGTTCGGTGGAAGTCTCGACGGGGCAACCGTGCTCTGGGGTTCGCTCGCCGGTATCAGCGGTGCGATGGCGGTTATCGCCCTGTATTCCGGCTTTGCTCGCAGCAGCATCGCTGTGGTGTCGCCGATCGCGGCTGTTGGTGCCGCGGTGTGGCCCGCCCTGTGGGAGATGGTGCGCGGTGATCTACCCACCGCCATCGTCCTGGTTGGCCTTGTCATCGGAATCATCGCCATCTGGACGATTAGCAGTGGGGGGCACATCTCCGAAGCCGACGATGTGACGACAGGGGTTAGATTCGGCTTGCTCGCCGGTCTTGGCTTCGGGGGGTTGCTGATCTTCCTCAGCCTTGCGGCAGACAACTCCGGGATCTGGGGTCTGCTCCCCGCCCGGATCGCTGGGTCGGTAGTGCTCTTGGTGATCGTGACAAGAACACCTGGGAAAACTCTGCCGGGTCGCCGGTCGATCATTCCGAGCATCGGTGCCGGTCTCTTGGTCACGCTAGGCAACGGGCTGTTCATTCTGGCGACGACCGAGGGATCCCTGGCAGTTGTGTCGGTGGTCGCTGCGATGTTCCCGGCCGCCACGGTGATCCTGGCCTGGCTTGTTCTTGGAGAACGACTTACCGCCCAACGCAAGGTTGGCCTTGCCCTTGCGCTTGTCGCGGTGGGGCTGGTGGCTGGGGGCTAGCGGATCCCTGCGGGGATATTGATTGCGTCAAACTCAGGCGTGAAAGACAAAGAAGGGCCGGGGTTCCGTTGGAACCCCGGCTCCTCATACCCAGTTGGATGGGCGATC